>JAKBUF010000001.1 GCA_021844025.1 bacterium
GAGTTGGTGCCGGATACGTTGCGGTGGGAGCATTTCCAAATCTTTCTTTCACTTGGAAAATCGGGACGGTTCTTTCTTCTAATACACCAGTTGCTCCGGGTACGTATCGCTTGCGCATTATAGACACTATTCGTGGAGCGCAATCGGTTGATCGGGTTAGTGACTCATTTACTATTGCCGCGGCACCTCTTACTATAAACACAGTTTTTCCCTCCACGGTTCCCGCGGATGATAACACCAGCGTTGTGTTGTATGGGTCTGGATTTACCCCCGGTACTTCTATATATTTTGATGGACTTACATATTCAACCGCGCACGTATCTTATGCATCTCCTGATGGGCGCGTGTTGGTGTTTACTGTTCCTTCTTCTATTTCAGTGGGAAGGCATACATTCCAAGCACAAGCTACTTATACCTCTTCAGCAACCACTACCACCAGCGGAACTGCATTTATGACTATTACTCCCCCAACTAGTAACTAGCGGTTATATTCATACACAAATCAAAATCCCCGCTATAGCGGGGATTTCTGTATACAATAAAACTCTATTAGTGATTTACAAAAAATATTTTATAAATAAAACCACGTACACCCACGCGGAGAGCATAAATAATATATTCAAACTTTTTTCCCGCACGGTAGTTGCTTCTTGAATTTTAGACAAATACCCACCCGTTTCTAATACAAAAAATAAAAATATAACTACACTTGCCACGAGTATGGTGGGCTCTATAAAGAACGCAAAAAAACCAAGCATAGCCACTACAATATCGGTCATTTGGTTATAAGTAGTTTCTCCAACCTTGGTTACATACTCAATAAATTCCCACAGAATAAACAGCACTGCCGCGTATAAAGCTCCAGTAACTACCTCAATGTGTAATGCAATAGCCACCGCTGCTAAACTCGCCCCAAAGAGCGCGTGATTTACCGACCACATATCAATATATTCCCGTTCCTTCCAAATACCTTTCATATTGCCCTATAGTATAGCACGATATTTGTGACATTTAATAATCCGTTCCGTATATGTTTATAGACATCCGTCATTGGCTCATGGTCGGCCACGTGCGGGTGCATTAGTATTAATTAATAATATCAGTTAGATATGCACTATAAGAAAGTGTTTGGTTTATTGAGTTTGGTCGCGATTGTTCTTTCGTTTGCGGGAGCTCCCGTGTTTGCGCAAACTGCTAGCAGCACCGGTAGCAGCACACCCGTGACCACGCCCCAAACTACGGTTAAAAAAACTATTGATGGATCTTGCGTAGCAAATGCAATTGGTACTCGTGATACTGCGATGGAAACGGCTATTGATACATATAATAATTCCATTAAACAAGCTTTGGAAACCCGTAAGGAAGCCCTGCAGTCAGCGTGGGCGCTTACTACCGTAAAAGAACGCAACACAGCGGTAAAATCAGCGTGGGCTGCGTTTAATACTGCCCGCAAAAATGCCGCAAAAGACCTACATTCTGCAAAACTTTTAACATGGAAACAATTTGCAACTGACGCAAAATCATGTGGTCCACGAGCAGGAGCCTTGGAAGAAGGATATCGCTGGTATGATAATTCTCTCTAACTACTTCTTCATTACAAACTATGCAAAAAATTCTCCTAAAGGAGAATTTTTTGTTTCACATAATTATATAATTTTTAGTCCGCATCAACTCCATTACATCGTTCCGCCTCAATCCCACTAGCACTAGAGAGAGCAAGGGTTGTTCGTGTTGATAGTTCGTGCATAACCGCGCATGCTTCATTTTCATTTTCGGTTGATTCCGATGTTTCGAGCGCCGTGCGAATTGAAGCTCGCGCATCGCGCATAAGTTCTTGCGCCCTGTTTTGGTGATCCTGTTCCTGCAATTCAAGTGCTTCTTGCACGCGTCGTTTAGCTAGTTGTGTATGAACCATTGATTCCCTCGCTCGCGGAGTAAGCGCAACCCGGACTGATTCCTGTGCTCGTTTTAATGGGTATAGCACATGAGCCGGACCAACGTTTTGCGCATCGGCATATACTGCCCCTCCTCCAGTAAATAATACTAAAATTCCCACGACTCCCAACGCATATCGCGTTTTGTATCCTAACACCCGATGGTATCTGGGTACTTGAGAAACAACACGCGCATCAAACCACCGCAAGAAAGCATCTTCTCCCGCGCGTAAGAACTCGGGTCGTGGCGTGTGTAAATTTTTTAGTTGTTTTTTGAATCGGTAGCTCATGCTTCGTGTAATTGTTTTTTTATTTCTTTTTGCATGCGATTTATTTTAAGACGCATGGCTCCTTCGGTTTTACCAGCAATACGCGCAATATCTTTATAGGGCAATCCCGCAAAAAATCGCAACCGAAACAATTCTTGATCGCGCGGATCGTATCCGGCTAATTGCGCAGATATTTTCTCGCGTAACAGCGCGTGGTGTACCATCTGTTCGGTGTTGTGTTCGGTTGGTATTTGTAACTCCTCATCTAGCGAAATCACAGAATTTTTTTGGGACCTGAAAAAATCAATAAGTTTATTACGCGCAATTTGCCAAAACCAAACCGTGAAATCTCCTTTGTTCTCGTTAAATGAATCCAGGGCACGAACTACCATCATAAACGTTTCCTGTGTTAAGTCTTCTGCTTGAGACTGCTGCCCTACCCGACTCAAAAAGAACGCGTATGCCTTTTGTGCTAATTCTTGGTATATAACCCGCGCCGCCTCGCGGTCTCCCCGCTTCATAGCCGCCGCTTGAGCATTCAAATATGATCGTTTCGTTGGTAAAAATCCTTTCATAGATATACGGTTTTTGTACAGTATTTGTTACTGCTTTAACAATAGCCTCAGTAATAGTATTTTAGTCTAATCTGTTTCTTCTTTTTTTTGCAATTACCCAAATTCGTTACGATCGTAACAAATTTGGGTAATTAGCATACTATATAATTTATAGTCTATAACCTAAAAATACCTATTCAGATTTTTTGTCCCACACAATCTTTCCGGTTATATCTTCCACTTCAGAAAAGGTGGTAATACCCGTTATTACTTTTAAGATGCCGTCTTCCTGCATAGACACAAACCCTTTTGTTTTTACCAGAGTATCAATTTCACGTTGTCCCGCTTCTTTGGTTATTAGTTCCTGCAAGGCGCCATCCACCACCAATAACTCATATACTCCAATACGCCCGCGAAACCCAGTATGGTTGCAATATTCACATCCCACTGGTTCATACAGAGAAATGTTTGCGTAGGGTTCTTTATTGACCCGCTCCGGTAAATGTGCCAAAAATGATTTGATTTGTTCTTTTATTTTTTGGTCGGGGGTTACTTCTTTTTTACATTTTTCACACAAACGCCGCAGCAACCGTTGCGCAATCAACAAATTAAGTGCTGGCGCCAAACTATTTGCTTTTACTCCCAGATCCAGTAACCGCGGAATAGCTCCGGTTGCTTCGTTCGCGTGCACGGTAGAAAATACCAAGTGCCCCGTGAGTGATGCCTGCACCGCAATTTCTGCGGTTTCTTTGTCGCGAATTTCTCCAACTAAAATAATGTCAGGGTCCTGACGCATGAGTGACCGCAGACCCGAGGCAAAGGTATATTCTCCTTCATTATCTACCTGAGTTTGTTCAATGCCGTCCAGGTGATATTCAATCGGGTCCTCAATGGTAATAATTTTTACTTCTGGGCTGAGTCGGTGTTTCAAAAATGCGTAAAGCGTAGTGGTTTTTCCTGATCCGGTTGGCCCGGTGTTTAACGCCATACCATTGGGGCGTTTTAGTTGTTCTTGAATAATATCTAAATCATCGGATCGTAACCCTAAATCTTTTAGGTCTAGTGAAATTGCCTGAGCATCTAAAATACGCATAACCACCACCTCGCCAAATTCTGAGGGAGCCACTGCCACACGCACCTCAATATCAGGCCGTTCGGTCAGATTAATAGTAAAACGTCCATCTTGCGCTTCATCGCGTATGTTTAGTTTTAAATTGGAGAGTAGTTTAATGCGTGAAATGAGCGCGCGATACGTGTCGTGTGGAATATCATCTATAACATCGTTTAACAATCCATCAACGCGGTATCTTATTTTTGCGGTTTTTTCTTTTGGCTCAAGGTGAATGTCGGACGCGCGATTCGCAATTGCCCCCAACAACAAAATATCCATAATGCTGGATGTTTTCCCTTTTCCTAGATGCGCGTTAATGGTTTCTTTTACCTGTGCAATAGAGTTTAGGTATTTTATTGATACAGTCGTGTCGGTTTTGTCTTCCTCTACATCTACCGATCCAGAAATTGCGGCATGGGTAGCAGAAACAAATCGGTACTGATCCAAAATACGCGAGAGAGAAGAAAGCGAAACTATATAAAGCGTAGCGGCATACCCCATTTCTTCGAGGCGCTTGAGCGCTTCTTTGGTTTTTGAATACTTGGGGTCGTATATTATTACCGCTATTCTTTTTTCTTTTGCGGTAATAATGGCGCAGTGTCCTTCGCGAGCGCTGTGTTCGTCAAGTAAGGCAAGGGCTTCTAAATTGAGAGAAATACGCTCTGGGGAAAGATATGGGATTCCTTCCTGTTGGGCGCGGCGCTGTGCATCGCGCTCCTCTGCCTCACGCTTGATTTGATTCAGTTGTAGCTGTAAATCATCGGGCATACCCAGTATATCAACAACGATGTGCGCGAAGCGCATTCATTGATTGATTATTAAAACTATTCATACGTTTCATAATATATAGACACCCAATACTACATAAACATTATATCTAGATCGTTGTTGTATTACTGGGCATATGAACATAGTATACACTATGTAATTTCCAATTTACAATTATCAATTTCCAATTAATTTTCAATTTTTTAATGTTCAAAATCTAGTACTTCACACTTATTATTTACTACCCAACTATATTTGACATTTATATATAATAGGAGTATAATATAGGCAGAAAATTTCAAATCATTTTGGGAGAAATAAAATGAAAAAGAGAGCAATTATATTACTTTTTGCTGTTGCGCTGTTATTCAGTGGATGCGCTGGATTGTTTGAGGTGAGAACAGAGGGGGGTACCGTTGGGTATTACAATAATTCTGTGACGGTTATCAATTCCGCCACCACCGACAATAATGAGTTAAAGGTGTTGGTCAACGGAAGAACGGTTAGGAAAATATATAACGTTTCTGACCCAACCCCAGAAAGACCAGACGCAACAACCGTCGCGTTGTGGGAAGGAATATCAAATGTTCAAGTTCCGCGATCATTTGATGTCCAGGTGATTGGTAAGAAGAATGGTAGGACGGTTGCGGCCCATCTCCCTTTTTATGCAACCTCATGGGGAGAAAACCACCAAACATGGATAGTCACTGATCAGATGCTCCAGCCATACTACGGATTTTAATTTCTGATTGCCGAAGATCCTAAAAACTTTTCGGCAATCAGATCTTTTTTGAGATTACGAATATTTCGCAATTTCAAAATTGGTAGCACATTATAAAATAGATTGATTTGTTCGCTTTGTTTGCGAAGTTTTTTCGTTGACAGAGTGAACAAATCAATCACAAATTGGAGTAAAAAATGAAAAGTCTTGTTTTCCTAGTAGAAATGGTTTATGGAAGTGTTGGTTCACACATACACATGGGAATTTTTAAAAGCCTAACCAAACTTGCCTCCGCTATACCCGAAATGGAAAAATTTGTGCTCAAAACCACAGGAAAAGAATATAGTCCAAAGATTAAAGTGGTGGCATTCTTTTCAGACGTATTCTCTCAAAAAATAGTATTTCTTGATGAATCAAACCAACAAATGAAAAAAGTCATCGGAAGACTTCGGAAAATGGGCTTTGAGGTTCTGCCGGGTGAGGTCACCAAAGAATTATAGCTCCGTCCAGTCCCGATACATCTTAATTATCGGGACTGGAAACTTTTTTTGAGATCATAAAGTAATTTACGATTTCAAAATTGGTACAATCTTGTATCTATTCCGTACCTTAAAAAACTAAATACTAATAAATTGGGCGCGATGCCCGAAGGAGGAGTTGTGAGAACTCAAGATTTATTAAAACTGAATAAGAAAAGGGATATTCAAGCTCTTGATTTAACAGTTTGTGCGTTCATGGTAGCATTAAATAATGCCGTTTTAGAAACAACAACCGGTGTTCTGTATAAAACATGGCATGAATTTGATATTTTGAGTAAGGGACTCAATGTTTCTATACAGAAAATAGTAACGACCAGTTCCGACAATAAACAGGTATTTAGTGTACATGTAATCATTAGACCTCTGTCGTGGAAGAAGCATGAATATATCAGTATGATCCTTTATCCGAGCAATGAAATAGGATGGGGCGTTCTACAATTTTCCATTTTTAATTTGAATATGGAAAATGATCTAAAAAATAGATTCTCTGGATCCAGTTTCAGTTTCAGGAGAGCGCTACACTTTTACGACGAACAGAATCCTACACAACGTATCATAAAAATAATGAATGAAAACTAAATTTTCAGACCCCGTCATAAAGACGGGGATTTTTTTCGAGTAGTAGAAGTTTGCATATTTCATATCAACCGCTTCGCGGTAAGCAAACCTCACTACCCGATTTTTTATACTCAATTCCTTCTGTATTTAGAAATTATGATTTAATATTTATTTATAAAATTAAAAATTGATTCGCCAGCTAGCGGATTATAAATTATTCGCAGAATTCGCATAAAATTCGAATTGTTCGCATCGATACATTAGCGAATGATGATAACCCTTTCGCTCGCTGATGTTCCATGCTCAAACCTCACCCTAATCACATTTTTTAATTTCATTCCATTCACGTTCCCTGGCCATTCCATAATCACCACCATATGTGGTTGTTTTTTTATTTCAGTAAACCCAATAAGTTCTAGATCTTTTTTTGATTTTAATCGGTATGCGTCTATGTGCCAAATATTAGAGACAGTGACTTGTGATTGGTGACTAGTGGTTAGGGAATCTAACTTTTCAGTTTTCAATCTTGAATTATACTTTCCCCTTTCTCCCCCAGTAGTAGAAATGAGTTTCACTACGGGGCATGCTTTCCCCCTTCTCCTCGTTTCGTATCGCTTCGCGATTACGAACGTTGGACTTGCCGCCGCTGGTTTAATACCAAAATATTGTAAAAATCCCAAAGTAAAGGTCGTTTTTCCTGCTCCCAAATTTCCCTCAAGCAGCACAAACACCGGACCCTGAGAAAGACCACTGTGATTGCTAATCTGACGCGCGATTGCCGCGCCTATTTTTTTAGTAACCGCCGGAGAGAAACTGATTATTTTTATCATAAAGATTTTCAATTTCCAACGGTCAATGATCAATAAATTTCTAATTAATTAATTTTACAATTGAAAATTCACTGAAAATTGGAAATTGCTGTGCCCCGTAGAGAATTTATTCTTCTACTGGGGATAATTGAAAATTATTTACTGGTTTTAGAGTGAAGCGCTAAAACCAGTAAGCTAGTGCTCCTATCGCCACACTACATAACGCAAACAGTCCCACGTTCTTATACATATATTCTTTCGTAAGGGCGCTGGTGCGTATGTGCTGAACAATGTCGTCCATGATGATAAAAAATACCAAGAAGAGCGCGGCGGTATGAATTATATACAAAGATAACAGTGAAATACTCCATATATATTCAAGCGCCAACAAAGAAAACAGCATATACCACACGGCCTGTTCTTTGCCCCACTCCTGTTCTAAGAATCGTACTCGTTCTTTGGTGGTAATATATATCCCTACTGCCACAAACAACGTTTTTAACCAAAACGGATCGGTGAGCGCGTTAGATGCCCACCACGCCGCCGCCATTCCCAACATAAGATACTGAGCCATGTACAGTGTGCGTTCGTGTCGAGGAATAACAAATCCAATTGCTCCCAAAAAGAGAAAGGTAAGAACTACTATATACAGAGCTGTGGCCCATATATATAACGGCTCCGTTACTCCACGTATAACATACAAAGACACCAAAGATAAAAACAAGAAAGAAAACCCCATCTTTCCCTTTCCACGTACGCGAGTTACATATATATATACGGCACACAAAAACCACGCTAGGGTCCCCCACACGCTTACGCGAGAAGCCACCGCAAGCACCGCAAACACCACACTGTTAAGCAACAGTAATAGTGTGGGAAGTGGAAAAAGAGATTTTAACTTTTTTACGATCATTGATTTCTCGTTTTATAAGCTTATCTGCTAGTTTATCAAGAATTTGCTTTTGAATCACGCGTTTAATGGGGCGGGCGCCAAATAATGGGTCGTATCCTTCTTGCGCAATATATTTTTTAACCCCCGCATCAACCTCCACCCGGAACCCTTTGTCTGCCATTTTTTGTAGGACCATTTGCTCAATTTGAATGTCTACAATGCGCGCAATATCTTTTGGTGAAAGCGGATTAAATATAATAATTTCATCTAACCGATTCAGAAACTCCGGACGGAATTGATCTTTGAGTGAATCAAGAATTTTTTCTCGAACCGCTTCGGTGTTGTGTTTCTTTTTTTGTTCTTCGGTTTGACCACTTTCAAAACCCAGTGGAGTTGAGCGATCCATAAAGAATTCGCTTCCGGCGTTTGAGGTAAGAATAATAATACTATTTTTGAAGTTGGTGGTTTTTCCTTTAGCATCGGTTAAGCGACCATTGTCTAACACTTGCAACAGAATATTAAACACCTCAGGGTGCGCTTTTTCTATTTCATCAAACAAAATCAAACTGTATGGGCGGTGACGAATGGTTTCAGTTAAGTATCCTCCCTCTTCATAGCCCACGTATCCTGGAGGAGAACCTATAAGTTTTGATACCGCGTGTTTTTCCATAAACTCAGACATATCTACTCGCACCAACGCTTTTTCGTCGTTAAACATAAACTGCGCCAGCGCGCGCGCCAGCTCTGTTTTTCCCACTCCGGTGGGCCCCAAGAACATAAATGAACCAAGTGGTTTATTTTCATCAGAAAGTCCGGCACGCGCTCGGCGCAATGCCCGGGCAATTTCTCCTACTGCTTCATCTTGCCCCACCACTCGTTTTTTAAGAGTCTCTTCAATGTGAATTAACTTTTCAGATTCCGACTCCAACATTTTTGACACCGGCACTCCAGTCCACCGAGCAACCACGTGCGCAATATCTTCTTCATCAACCGATTCTTTTATAAATGAGGTTTGTTTGGGTGCTTGTTTCTTTGCTTGTTTGCGCTCAATGGTGCGTAATTCTTTTTCTTTTGCGGGAATTTCTCCGTACAAAATACGCGCCACTCGTTCAAAATTACCCTCACGTTCCTGTGTTTGTGCTTCTTGTTTCAGGGCCTCTATGGCACGCTGTAACACACTCACGTTCTCAAATGAGTCTTTTTCTGTTTTCCACGCGGTGTATAACTTGTCGCTTTCCGCTTTTAATTTTGCAATTTGTCTTTCAATTTCTTTTACTCGTGTTGTTTGCGCGGTTTTACTTTTTTCTCCCGCAATTGCCGATTTTTCTATTTCTAATCGAGTAAGTTCTCTACGCATTTTTTCAACCTCCGCGGGAACACTGTCCGATTCCAATTTGCACGCCGCAGCGGCTTCATCAATTAAATCAATAGCTTTATCGGGTAAGAATCGATCAGTTAAATATCGAGCTGATAATTGTACCGCGGCAACGATCGCACCATCAGCAATACGAATACCATGGTGTAGTTCATATTTTTCTTTCAGTCCTCGCAGAATAGAAATACTATCTTCGGTGGTTGGTTCATCAACCATAATAGGTTGGAACCGACGCTCCAATGCCGCATCTTTTTCAATGTGTTTCTGATATTCCTTTATAGTCGTTGCTCCAATAGCACGCAGTTCTCCCCGGGCCAATGCGGGTTTTAATAAATTAGATGCATCTACTGCTCCTTCGGCCGCACCCGCTCCCACAATCATATGAATTTCATCAATAAACAAAATTAATTTCCCCGCTGAATTTTGTATTTCTTTCATAAACGCCTTCAAGCGGTCTTCAAAATCTCCGCGAAACTTTGTTCCCGCAATTAATGATCCCAAATCTAACATAACAATTTCTTTTCCCTTTAAGCTCTCGGGGACCTCATTATGCACAATACGCTGCGCCAACCCTTCTACAATTGCCGTTTTTCCTACTCCTGGTTCGCCAATTAATACGGGGTTGTTTTTAGTACGGCGAGAAAGCACCTGAATTAAGCGGCGTAATTCTTCGTCGCGCCCAATAACGGGGTCTAATTTATTTTCCCGGGCTCGCTGAGTAAGATTAATAGAATATTTTTCAAGTACTTGAAACTTGTTTTCGGGGGTTTCGTCGGTTACCCGCGAAGACCCGCGAATTTCATCAAATACCCGGTTCGCGGTTTCTTTATCAAATCCCATACGCGCTAATAATTGTGTAGCTGAAGATTGCGCGTGAGTAATAGCTAACAATAAATGTTCACAGGAAATAAATTCATCCTTTTTGGTAAGTGCAATTTTTGAAGCGCGGTCTAAAATTAAAATGAGTTCCTGCGATAAATATAATTGCCCCACCGATTGTGTTTGAGAAAACACTTTGGGCTGTTTCTCAAGATCTTGTTCTATTTCTCTTCCTAATAAATCCAAGTCCACCCCTGCCTTTATTAACATGGGGTGTACGAGTGATTGTTTATCCATAACTAGCGCTGCAAGTAAGTGAGCAGCACGCAACTCGCCGCTGTTTTTCTCGGCGGCTATTTCCTGAGCGTTTTGAAGCGCTTCCTGCGCTTTTATAGTAAATCGGTTAAAGTTTGCCATATCGGTTGTTCAGTTTTACTGCTAATCTAACACTCTTAGTATAAGAGTTTTTTTATCTTCCGCAATACGTGCCCAGTAGTGAAACCCACTTCATTATTTTCACGAAGTGCACCCACTTCGCCATAGCTTCAGCGAGGCGAGTGGGTTTCTACTACTGGGTTGACTATCATATTGCATTCACAAGAGATGAATTGAAAAATATGGTGTTTGATATTTAATCAAAAGCGACAAATTGTGTCGCTTTTATTTTTTAAAATTGCTATACATCTTGATAACCTTAGAACTTTATACTTGATAACTAATTATTCTTTTCTTTCTCCTAGTTTCACACTTACCTGAACCTGTTTGTCTCCTCGTTGAATATCTAGCTGTACCGTATCTCCGGGATTTTTTTGAGAAATAATATATGCAAGAGAAGTGTTTATATTCAATTTCTGCCCGTCTATAGCGGTAATAACATCTCCTTCGCGAATGCCTGCTTGCGCGGCAGGAGAGTTTGGTTCTACTGCTAACGAGTCGGTATTTCCTTTAATAAACGCTCCCTCTGTTACCGACAGACTATATTTTTTAGCCACATCTTCATTTAACATTACGTACCGAACGCCTAGGTATGCAGCGTGAATTTTTCCTCCTTGTACTACCGTTTCTACCGATCTTTTAATGGCATTTACCGGAATAGCAAACCCAATACTCTGCGCCCCCGAAACCATGGCGGTATTAATACCAATCACATTTCCGTTAATATCTAAAAGCGGACCCCCGGAATTTCCTGGGTTTATAGCCGCATCAATTTGAATTACGTTATCAATGGTTTCTGAACCCAAACCACTCTCATCAGAAGCGGTAACTTGCCTAGCGAGTCCAGACACCACCCCCACTGAAACCGTGTTTCTGAATTCTCCCAATGCGTTACCAATTGCAATAGCGGTTTGCCCCAACTGTATGCCATCCGAGTTTCCTAGTCGCAAAGTTGGAAAATTTGACCCTTCTATTTTTACAATCGCCACATCTAATGAGGGGTGCCGTGCCACAACGGTTGCTTTATATTTTTTTCCATCATTGGTAAGTACGGTATATTCTGCTTTGGTATCACTTACGACATGTTTATTGGTCACAATATATCCATCAGACGAAACAATAAAACCAGATCCTCCGCCCACATCTTTTTTCTCCGTTCCTTTTTGGCAAGGTTGAGAAAACTGTTGTCCAAAATCAAAACCAAAAAATTGCTGAAATTCGGGTGGTAAATTATCAAACGGACTATTTGACGGACATTGTTCAATAATAGGAACATTCTTTGAGATAGTAATGGCAACCACCGCGGGGTCTGATTTTTTAACCACACTGGTAATAAGCTGGTCATGTGGGTCCAGTGAAGGTGTTGCATTTTCTGGCGCTGGCATGGTGGTAGAGTTGGAATTTAACCAGTCATTCTGTGTGTAAAAATTCTGCACCAAGACCTGATGTAATTTACCCACCAACCCCCCCTGCGCAGGAATTTCATATACCGCTAAAAAGCCAATCACCAGAACCAGCAAGGTGATTTTTATATACCGACGGAGCCGACGATTATGTTCTATAATAAATTCTTTATATTCCATATACCCAGTAAAAGTTATAACACACTGATATTATAGTATACGGAAAAACAAGATAAAGGTTTCAATTGATCGGTAGTATGGGGTTCGTATTATGTATTATAAACTAGAAATTTTATATTTTAATATTCCAATCTTCCTTAATACCTAATACGTAATACAATTTATTTCTTCTGACTATTCTCTATAATTAATTTTAGTTTTTCAACTAGCACATCTATTTCTTTTTTGGTGGTTTGTTTCCCAAAACTAATGCGCAGACTTTCTTGCGCCTGGGTGATAGATGCCCCCAGCGCTTGCAACACACGAGAAGGAGCTACGCTCTGTTGTGAGCATGCCGCCCCACTAGAAACCGCAATTCCTTCCAAATCTAACGCAATATCTGGACGCACTACTCCCGGAAGATACAGTGACACCATGTGTGGACTCATATATTCATCGCTTCCATAAAACTGAATGTGGGGAATGTGTTTTTGTAATTGTTCTTTAATATATGTGTGTAATTGTTTTAGATGTTCCGTTTCCTTGTCTTGGTTTTTTAAAATTTGTTTTATTGCTTCTGCGCATCCCACGATTCTGTCTGTTGATTCGGTTCCTGACCACCATCCATTCTCTTGCCCCCCTCCTTGTACTAACGTGTCTAATAGTGGATTTTGCGGCATAACTAACACCCCCACTCCGGTTGGCCCATATAGTTTATGAGCTGATATTGTTATGAAATCAGATCCTTGTATTTCTGAAAGTGATACGTGCCCAATTCCCTGCACTGCGTCTGTGTGAAAAAATGGGTATACAGTCTGATGTTTTGCGCGATATTCATGTAATACTTTTATAATTTCTTGGGTTGGTTGCATGATTCCGGTTTCGTTATTTACCCATTGTACGGACACCAGCGCGGTACGCGCGGAAATTTGTTCTACAAGCTTACGCGGAGAAATTTGTCCATTGGTATCTACGGAAAGAATGGTAAGTATAATTTCTTCATCACGCTCCAGCGCACGGGCAACTTCGTATACCGATGCATGTTCCAAAGGAGAAATAATAATTTCTGGAGTAATGTTAGGAAATAATTTTTTAAAGCGCTGCACGACTCCCCGTAATACCAAATTATTTGCCGCCGTTGCTGAAGGAGTAAAAACTATCTGCTCTTGCGCATAACTAAATACTTCTGCAATATCGTTTCGCGCTTGGTCTATAAACCCGCGCATAATTTGCCCCTCTTGGTGGATGCTGTTGGGGTTACCGGTGTGTTCTTGCACCTCATGCATTGCTTCTGCTACATGCGGATCAAGTGGTGTTGTCGCGGCGTAGTCTAAATAGATTCGAGTCATGAAATTAGTATAGAGGAGAAAAGAAAAAGTATAAAGCGCGGGTGGTGTGTTTTAAAATTGAACATACCGTGTGTTAATTCTGACTCATAAAAATTCCACAGATTCAAATGTATGTTCTCTATATATTTCTTATCTGTTTGAGTATGTGGATTATAATTCATATGATAAATAGATCATATTCTATAGACATATTAGGGTTTAAGAGGTAGCACGGCGAGGATATTTACATATGTATTATGGTGTGATTTAATGATGTCAGCAAACCACCAAAATAACTAAGGTCTAAGAGGCTACAATGATTAGAAAGGTTAGAAAAATACTAAAGGGTTATCTTGATATACCCGAAAATGTTTTGGAGACTATAATTGATCTTTTTAAAAAGGGAGTGTCCACCAGTGTTGTTATTTTTGTAGATGACGGTCTGGAAAAAAATTCCGACGTAAAGACAACGTGCGAATATTTTTCGGGGCTCAAGAGATTAGATTGGTTTAATAAGAAATTAATGCAGGCAGGAGTTTACAAAAGTGTTGGAGTTCAGACAAAACTAATCAAGATGTACTGGAAACACGTGCTGATACTAAAACCAATTAAAACTAAAACAATTGTCACCTGGACGCATTAATCTTGAATGGAAACTTACCCACATGGTTAGGATTAACTGTTAAAACCCCCGTTATCGGGGGTTTTGTTTTATCCGTGCTAATCCGTGTATAGATCTGTGTTATCCGTGTCTTGTTAGAACAAGCGCTGATATAACAATCGTTCTTTCCAATCAAATGTTGCTTTTTCTGGTTCGGGGCCATTACGAGTGGGCACTAATAGAAAACCTTGTTTCTTGCCCATATCATATAATTCTTTAGTCACTTTCACGTCGTTCAAACAATATTTTTTTAATTCTTCCATTTTCCCCTCCCCGTATAAAATTGGCGCGTCCATGCCGTGCCCTGTTTTTCCGTATCCTAAGTTCTGCTTTGCGAGTAAATCTAAACTAATGCGTTTACCAATTTGTAATTCAATTTCATCTAAAATATCAGTGCGCGGAATTGCAAACAAATCAAAGTCGTAGTGCTTTGCCATAACCGGCAAGTCAAACCGCGTAATTGAAAATCCAATAAGCAGTCCAGTATTTTTCATTAATTCTCCTAATTTATCTAGCTCATGTTCATCAAACGCAATATATTTGTCTTGATTATATGAGTATGCGCCCACCACTGAAATATTTAGGCCAGTAAAATTGTCTCGTCCCACATCCGCAAATGTGTTCTTGGTTTCAATATCTATGACTACGGTATCTTTGTTCATGCCGACACTGTAACGCAGAAAAATTTTTATGTCAAAAATCTTCTTACTCGCACCTCTGTCTTTCTATTTCTGCAGTGCGAAAGCACACCAAGATAAGAATCCACTGTTCCATAATATGTTGTCTCTGTGATTTCTCCCTGTTTAAATTTTTTACGTGCCAATGCAAGTTTCCGAAGCATTCTCTTTTTTGTTTTGGTGCGTAGAATGACAGTGCGTGGTAGTATAACATATCCCAAAAAATCAACTCCTTGTGTGAGTTTTCTGATTTCCACCTTTGTTGGATGCAACCCAAGTAATAATTTCTCTTTCAAAAATGCCCTTATTTTCTCTTTCATTTCTTCCAAGAGTTCTCTGTTGGTGTGTACAATGACAAAATCATCACAATACCGAAAATAATGTTTCGCTTTTAATGTGTGTTTTGCGAATTGATCTAACTCATTCAAGTATATATTCGCAAATAATTGACTCGTGACATTTCCCAATGGTAGGCCTTTATCCTTTTGTTTTTCAAAACTATTAAGAATGACATCTATTAGCCACAATGTATCCGTATCACAAATTCTTTGTGTAATAAGATTTCGTAAGAGAGTATGATCTATCGTATCAAAAAATTTTCGTATATCACATTTCAAGATATATGTGGTTTGTTTCCAGTTTTTACTCACTTTACGACACGCATTGTACAAACGTCTTACTCCTTTGTGTGTTCCTTTTTCAAGACGAGAAGAATATGAATCATAAATAAAATGTGTGTCAAAAATTTTATATAGTACACGGAAGAGCGCCTGATGCACAACCCTGTCTTTTACGTTCGCTTTATGAATGTGCCGCCGTTTAGGATCGCACACATAAAAACTTTTATACGGATCGTGGGTATATGTTTTGGTACTAAGTTGTTTGTGCAATGCAAACAAATAATCTTCGCTTCGTAACGAAAATAACGCAACGTCTTTTCGTTTTATTTTTCCGCGTTTAAATTCATTCCACGCACGCAATAAATTTGATATACTTGCAATATGAAAAAACAAACTTGGAACGCCCCCCCCCCACGGAACCAATGACCCCATTTCGCTTATCCATACGGTAAAAAAGTTATACGCGACAGCATATCAGATTGGCACCACTCTTTCCAAACGTGACAAATTGGGTATTCATAGTGAAATTGAGAAAATTATTCTTGCGATATTACAGCTCACCACGCGAGCCTGTTTCTGCGCAAAAATACAGAAAGAACAGAAAATAAATTATCTCAAAGAAATTCGTATTTCTCTTGAGGTTTTAAAACAATTCGTACGCACGGAATATGAATTGCATATTATTACAGAAAAAACATATCTTATGTTTGTAGCTGTCATTATTACTTCATCTAAAGAAACAAATAATTGGCTTGCGTCACTTATAAAACCGAGGACACAAAACCCCACTTTGTAGTGGGGTTTATCGTGTTGAAACTTCTGACGGACGCCACCGCTGGAATTGTAGTTATTTACACCGTTGTAGTTCACGTCCACCGTGTCATTGTTCGGATTCCAGTTCATGTTCGGCACGCCGCCATCAACCGTACGGGGCATCTTTCTGTATACATTCATCTCTTACACCGACTCTCCTGTTGCCAAGATCTCTGTGTTATTCTCGTAGTTATGAGCACTGTGTTGCATCATTATGTATATGAAGTATCTATGCAAAAATATATACAGGCAGTTTCAGTATGTGGTAAATCACCATACACATTTTTTTGTGCACTGACTTTGCAACCATGTGTATAATAAAAAAGTGCTACAACTTTTGCAAGCCATAGCACAATTTATTTTTTCTCTTTTTGTGTAAAAAGGGAAAAAAGATAAAAAGAGAAAAAAGAGAAATCAAACTGAAACCACTTGACGGACGCCACCGCCGGAAATGTAGTAATCTACACCGCTGTAGTGCACGCCCACCGCGTCAATGATCGGAAACCAGTTCATGCTCGGCACGCCGCCATCAACCGCACGGGAGCCACTGCAAAGTGTGAAACCCTTCTCATCGAGATGTTTTTTGGTCTCAATGAAATGGATGATTCCATGAACCATTCTCTCAAGCAGAGTTTCACCGACTGTTTTGTTGGGATCGACCTGCTTAGTGGATTGATTTCGAAACTTAATATCGCTTTCTTGATCGTCACGAACCCAAATGGCATACGAGCCATTTTTAGAATCACGGATATTGTCAGTCACTTTAACGTCAATGCTCGTGCCATAGTAGCTGTCTTTCCACATTTTGGCATTATATCCAGAAACAACTTTCCCGTATATGCTGTATGTGAAATCCATAGTGAGCCCTTTAGCAACAAACAACAATCGCCATTTGCCCTCGGCTGGTTTTTGGGGAACGATAATATCGGTAAAATCAACATCCACGTCAAAATATTTTTTATAGATGGTTTGCCAGTATGTTCTCACTTCAGCAAATTCATCCACGGTAACCGCAAATATCGGAGCAAGTGCGATACGGATTTTTTCGGCAAGGGAGGTTTTATTTTGTAATAATACTTTTTTCTCATCATCCGATAATGAGAAAAAATAAAATGAAATCATTTCAGTAATAACCGAAACGATAAAACCGATCAAAATCCCCAGTTGTTTAATGTTTGATGCCGCCACGTTTGTGGCTATGAAGTTAGTTCCATGCTTTTTCATGGTCTTTTCTCCTTTTTTGTTTATGTAATGTACAAAACATAATCACCTTGACTATGTGTGCATATTATACCATGGTATAATATAAAAATCAAGGGGTAGAAAGTGGCTTATTTACTTATTCTTTGAATTTGACGTGTTTGTGAGGTACAATATCGTATATGTCCAAAAGAAATAAAGGACGCGCTGAAAAAGAATCCCGCGCATCAAAAAAAGAAAATTCTTCCGTTGAAAAACCAAGAAATCTTGCCGATGAAACCATACACACGATTTGGGCGCTTGTGGCAATCGCAATTGGTATTTTTTTGATTCTTGCGGGGTTTGGGCAAGCGGGTGTTGCGGGAGATTCTATTTTCTCATTCTTAGACACTCTTTTTGGGTGGGGATATATTTTGTTACCGGTCACTTTTATAGGAATCGCAATCAATTTACTTATTCATAAAGCAAACCGGCTAATTTATGCGCCCACATTATGGGGTGCACTATTATTCTTTTTATCTGGACTAGGATTTATTGATGTTATATCAAACGGATCCGGAGGATTTTTTGGTACTCTGGTGGGTTATCTAAAACATTGGGTGGGAGATTTAGCCGCGGGAGTGCTTTTATTTATTGCCGCGGTTATTGGAATTATTATTATATTTGATCATCCCATTACTCTAAAATTTAGTAGAAAAGAAAAAGTAGTTGATGAGAAAACTCCAGAACCTATTATTACTGGGGAGCAAGAAATCTCTGACCCGAAAAAGAAAAAAGAAGAAAACCTAGAAGAAGAGACCGAAGAAGAAAAACCTTCACTAAAAGAGGCGGTTACCGCGGTCATTCAACCCAAAAAAGCACGGGGAGCGGTTAGTAAATTTGCTGACTATAAAGCTCCTCCCTTGGAATTACTACGATCTGCCGTAGAAAAACCAAACGCCGGAGATCTGCACGCAAACTCAAACATTATCAAACGTACGTTGGAAAGTTTTGGTATTGCGGTTGATATGGGAGAAATAAATATTGGACCCAAAGTCACTCGTTTTACCCTACGCCCCGCCGAGGGAGTAAAACTTTCCCGTATTACTGCGCTCAACCAAGACTTAGCGCTTGCGCTTTCCGCACACCCGATTCGTATTGAGGCCCCGATTCCGGGAAAACCCTACGTGGGAATTGAGGTGCCAAACAAAACTGCTGCAGTGGTACGACTGGGGAATTTAATTTCGTATCCTGATTTTGCGCAATCGGGAGCGCTTGGTTTTTGTATAGGGCGCGATGTACAAGGAGATCCTATTTTTGCCAATATAGAAAAAATGCCTCATTTGCTCATTGCGGGAGCAACGGGTTCAGGAAAATCAATTTCTTTGCACTCAGTACTAATTTCCTTGTTGTATAAAAATTCACCACAAATGCTTAAGTTAATTCTTATTGACCCCAAACGAGTAGAATTAACCGCGTACAACGGACTTCCTCACTTGATTGCGCCCGTAGTCACTCAGGGTAAAAAAGCGCTAGGCGTATTCCGGTGGGCAATTAATGAAATGGATCACCGGTACGAAACGCTTATGAAAGCCGGCGCGCGCGATATTCAAAGTTATAATAAAAAGAATCCCGAAGAACCCCTTCCCTTTATTGTGATTGTAGTAGATGAAATGGCTGACCTCATGGCGGCATACGGACGCGATGTAGAAAATGCCATTGTACGTTTGGCACAGATGGCACGTGCCACGGGTATTCACTTAATTCTTTCCACGCAACGTCCGTCGGTGGAGGTTATCACGGGACTTATTAAGGCAAACATTACTTCGCGTATTGCACTGCAGGTAGCAAGCCAAATTGATTCGCGCACTATTTTAGATACCGCGGGAGCAGAAAAATTATTAGGTGGAGGAGATTTACTCTATGTGTCGGCACAACTTTCAAAACCCAAGCGTATTCAAGGAGCATTTATTAGCGAAGAAGAAATAAAAGATGTAACCGACTACATAAAGAAAAATAATGAGGATTTAATTATTGACGAAGAAACGGGGCTTTCATTTGAGAATGGTGAGGGTGGGGTGAGCGCGCCGGAATCTTCTATCCCCACTGAGGTGGATGAGAACCGTATGTTTGAACGAGGAAAAGATCCCTTTGATTCATTTGAAGATACTGAAGATGAAGACGATATGTTAGACGAAGCTATACAGGTAGTAAAAGAAGCACAGAAAGCATCGGCATCACTTTTACAGCGTCGCTTAAAAGTAGGGTACGCGCGGGCCGCACGACTTCTGGATATTATGGAGGACAAAGGACTTATTGGTCCTGGAGACGGTGCAAAACCGAGGGAAGTATACATCAGTAAAGACACGGAGTGATCTTTACTGATAATTTTCAATTCACAATTTTACAATTTTCACTAGAAATTAATTGGAAATTGGTCATTGAAAATTGATCATTGAACAGCTATACTGTTCCCATGCCTCTATCCGAGATAAAGACTCTTAAAGACACCCTCAAAGACGAGATGCGTGCAAAAAGCATTACCGCAAGCAAGCTTTCTGAGCTTACCGGTATTGCTACACACCATATTACCGCGTTAATTGAGAGTGATTTTGCGCACTTACCCGCTGCTCCGTATGTGCGTGGATATTTGCAAAAAATAGCTGAGATTTTAGATATAGATTTTGATATGTTGTGGCGGCGCTATGAACGCGAGAGCGCAATTAAGCGTTCGGGAGAAAAAGACACTCTGCCACAAAATCGTTTTGCGTTGCGTTCCATAAAAAAGAGTTCCTTAATTATTGCCGCCGTTATTATTGTGGTTTTAGTTATTGGACTACCAACGCTTGCAAACTTCTTTGGAAAACCCTCTCTTGAAATTATTTCTCCGGCTGGCGACACCGAAATCGTTTCTGAGCGCTCATACCACGTAACCGGAAAGGTTCAAAACCCCAAGGACCGCGTGTTTGTAAATGGCACTGAAATCCAAGTACAGTCCGATGGTTCTTTTGATGTTCCTAAAGAGCTTGATCCTGATGCAAACACATTTGTAGTAAGCGCAAAACGATTTTTAGGACGCGAAACAACCATTACCCGCAACGTATTTTATAAACCCACCGGGATGCAACTGCCTGAATCGGCCACTTCTTCAGCATCATCCACCCAGGAAAAATCATCAACAACAACTGGGTCTACTACAAAACGATAGTCGCTTCCCAAAATAGGTTCGCTGCGGTATACTATGGGCAACTTTATTAGTTATCCTTTTATGTTATGACCAAAAAAGACGTCAAAAAAACAGAAGAAACACGCGTATCGGAAAAAAATCATGATCTAGAAAATCTGATTGAAAGTTTACAAAGTAAATTTGGTGAGGGAGCTATCATGAAGCTGGGTGAGCAAACCGCTATGCAGGTGGAAACTATTCCTACTGGCTCTTTTTCTTTGGATGTAGCATTGGGGGTCGGTGGACTTCCCAAGGGACGTATTATAGAAATATTTGGCCCTGAGTCATCGGGAAAAACAACCCTGGCACTTTCGGTTATTGCGCAGGCACAAAAGTTGGGCGGGCGGTGCGCGTTTATTGATGCCGAACATGCGCTTGACCCTGAATATGCAAAACACATTGGGGTAAAAATAAATGAATTATTGATTTCACAACCAAACAGTGGAGAAGAAGCGTTACAGATTCTAGAAAATCTTGTGCGCTCAGAATTAATTGCTATGGTAGTAGTTGACTCGGTAGCCGCGCTTACTCCGCGCGCAGAGATTGAGGGGGAAATCGGTGACCAGCAAATTGGATTGCAAGCACGACTCATGTCTCAAGCACTACGCAAACTTACTTCGGTTGCATCAAAATCAAATACAATTATCGTATTTATCAATCAAATTCGTTCGCAGATTGGCGGGATGACCTGGGGCAATCCAGAAACCACTCCGGGGGGGCGGGCGCTTAAATTCTACGCTTCCGTTCGTATTGATATTCGTCGTATTGCGCAAATTAAAAAAGGAGAGGAAGTGATTGGTAATCGTACAAAAATAAAAATAGTTAAAAACAAAGTGGCCGCGCCATTCCGGGGAACTGAGTTTGATATTCTGTATGGAAAAGGTATTTCATATGAAAACGATATTATTAATACCGCGCTTCGATTTGGAGTTATTAAAAAAACTGGAAACACATTCTCATTTAATACAGAAAAGTTGGGGGTTGGTATGGACGCCGCGCGGCAAAAATTAGAAGGTGACCAAAAACTATTAAAAGAAATAGAAAAAGAAGTCCGTAAAGCAGTAAAACAAGCTCCTGCCACCGTTGAAGAATAAGTAAGACAACTCTTATAATTCTGCGGGGATTTAGAATCACCCCATAACACACCCCACGAGTAAGTGGGGTGTGTTATTGCCCAAATTTGTTACGATCGTAAAAAATTTGGGCAATTAATAAACAAACATAATTTGTAATTTATAAGATCTTGCTTTTTGTAATAAATTGGGTTATGGTTTGGGTAGTAACTAATATCAAACCACATTTAGAATAGTTTGGAGGTTGTATGGGTCAAAACACAAACACCAACGACAAGCAATTGGGTTTAGATTTTTATCCGACTGAGTCTCCGCTTGTTAAAGCAGTATTTTCCGAACTTGGGGGCGAGGAGAAAATCCCCATGAGCACCAAGGTTAAACAACAGCTCGAACAAGCAGAAAAAAATCATGCGGTGATTCGTGCCGCTAAAAACTTTTATTCAAACTATGGCGAAAACACGGGGACATAGTTCCCCTTTTTCTTTTTTCTATTTTAGTCCACAGCTCCCAACCCCCAATTTCTCACTCCACAATACTATATACTTATTCTCATGCTTGCTATTCTTCACAATATCCGTAGCTCACATAATGTAGGATCTATATTCCGTACCGCGGACGCTATTGGAGTTGAAAAATTATATCTCTGTGGTATCACACCCGATCCGGTGGACCGGTTTGGTACATTACGCACCGATATTACCAAAGCATCGCTGGGGGCTGAAAAAACAATTCATTGGGAACATATCGGAAAAGGAATATCTCCACTCGCAACTATTGCGCTTATTAAGAAACTTAAAAAGAATGGGTTTATTATTGCTGCTCTTGAGCAGAATAAAGGATCAAAGAATTTATTTGACCATAATCTCCCCAAAAAGAAGGGGGTGGTTTTAATAGTTGGGAACGAGGTAAACGGCATTCCTCTTTCTATTTTAAAACATTGCGACGTAATACTGGAAATTCCTATGTCTGGAAAAAAAGAATCACTAAACGTATCGGTGGCGTTTGGAATAGCGGGATACCACTTGCGACAATAGTAATTTTCAAGTATCAATTTCCAATTTACAATCAATACTACAATGAATCAATCTGAAAATTAAGAAATTGAAAATTGAAAATTAATTCGCGCTGTTTATTTTTTCATTAATGTATGCGCGGATTTGATCATACTTTTCAAATCCTTCTGCTGGCAATAGCACCGATGAGTACAGGGTTGAGGTGGGACCTTGCACGGGCACAAAAGAGGATGTAAATAACTTCGTGGTAAAATCAAGCACAATGTTTTTAGTTCGTACACCCGATAACTTTGCGGGGTCTAATATATAGGGAGTTACTCGCGATATACCCACATTCACATGTTCTAATAACTTTTTATTGATTATAAATGTTTTAATGAATGATAGTTTCTGTTCAGTATTCATGATTTTTACCTTCGTTAAAATACTGTCTAAAATCTGCTGCTGATTTCCTTCTCTAAAAAAATCACCCTCTGGATTATACCGGTTGCGCATAAGCCATACCGCATCATCTCCGTTTAAATGATGGGCTCCCGCCTCCATAACATATCCACTTACCCAATCAGTTGCTGGCTGAGTAAGCACCACATCGACTCCCCCAACCCCATCTACCATATCTTTTGCAAGAGCCAAATCAATTACTACATACCCATCTAAATCAAACCCGGTTATAGCACGCGCTTTCTCTAACGCAACCGAAACTTGGTTCCGATGATACGCTTCATTTAATTTATACTGCTCGTCTTGTTCACCGGTTACCCATAGATCACGAGGAATAGAAATAAAAAATACTGTCTTTTTATCTGGGTCAAAACGCACCACTAATAATGAGTCAGTGAGACTTCCTCCGTTGTATGTATCTCCTGCTCTCCCGAGAACTAATACGGTAATGGGCTGAGGAGCAAATATATTACTGAAAAAATTTCCTATTTTCGTAAGCCCACTCTCATCATTCCATGAGGCGTGACGCGGGGGAACCGCTACCAATCCCACCACAATAGCGCAGGAAATTATAATAATTGCAAACCACACCAAATGGCGCTTCGTTATATAATGAAAAAAATTTCGATTATTACTTGGCATAAGAAATTATTCACACGTAGTAGAAAATAGGTTTTCAAATAAACTGGCAACTAATATGGGACCGGTTCCTCCGGGGGTAGGAGTATATAACCCAACATGATCAACTGACTCACAAATACTATCAAAATCGCCCATTAATTTTTCGTCTTGTCTACTATATCCAAAATCAATCACCCATGCATCTGCCGACACATCACCCCCGTTTATAATTCCAGCGGAACCAGCTCCTAAAATAATTAGATCGCTCTTTTTTAGATCGTCTTTGGAAAAACCCTTGTCAAAAATATGAATATTCGGGTGATTCCCCAACAGCCACACAGCGATGGGTTTACCCACAAGAGTGCCCTGCCCCACTATAGCAATTGAATTAAAATCTTGCACGGTTTTGTTTTGCGATTTTAGTATATGACGCAACGCGCGTACTGCCGGAGGTAGTATGTTCCCCCCACTCTGTAAAAGCGATCCTACATTACGAGCGCTTAAACAATCTATATCTTTATGTGGTGGAATGGTATTTGCTATATACGAAATATTACACGCACGGGGGAGCGGGAGCTGTAGAATTACTCCTATACATTTTTTTGACTGGGAAATTCTCCTTACTCGTTTACGAAGTGAGTCGTTAGAATCGGTTTCTGATACCCCATATTGACGTAGTTCTATGCCTAATTCTCGCGCTACATGTTCTTTTTGTTTTACAAACGACTCAGAAGCACTGTCATGGGTATTAAGAAACACCCCAACAAAACCCCTTGGTTTAGGGGTATTTTTTAAAACATTAATTATTTCTGCTGCTATTTTCTTGCCATCTATGACTATGGGTCGCATGCATACACTATAACTAAATACGCATCTAAACTCAAAAAGAATCAAGTCTAAACATTCGCTTGGTATTTTCTAATAATATCTTTTCCATTTCCGATTGTTTTATCTCTTTTATTTTTGCCAGCCATTCTACTACCTCAGTAACATATACGGGTTCGTTAATAGCGGCTCCATGTTCATTTTTTAAAAAGGCGTTCTTTTTATAAGAAAGCGGGGTAACCCAGGGAGCGTCTGTTTCTGCCAATATTTTGTCTGTGGGTATATATTTTATAATTTCATCAAATGACCGATTAAAAGTAATAAGCCCACCAAAAGTAAACGAGAAACCCAAATCCAATAATTGCTTGGCATCATTAAGAGTACCGGTAAAAAAATGGAGAATCCCCGCTTCAGGTAACAACTCGTTTTTATGCGACTGTAATATTTCTATTGTTTCGGTAAAGGCATCCCGACAATGAATAACGAGTGGCTTTTGCGCCTCACGCGCAAGTTGAATATGAAATGCAAACAGTTTCTTCTGTTCCTGTTTTATGTGTTCTTCTTGTTGTGAGTCCAGTTTAAAATAATCAAGCCCACATTCTCCTACTCCAACCACTTTTTCGTCTTTTGCTAACTCTTTTATTATTTCAAGGTTTGGGCTTTTAAGCGCTTCGTGGGGGTGATACCCTACCGTTGCCCATGTGGCTTTGTGTGTGTGGGTAAGTGTTACCGCGTCCTTGCTTGACTGCTCATCGGCTCCTGAATTTATTATTCCTATACCGGCGTCCTGTGCGCGTTTAATAACCGCGTCTTGGTACGCGGGTAAAATCATTTGTACATGCGTGTGAGCGTCAATAACTTTTATATTCATAAAAGTTAATTTTCAATGATCAATTTCCAACTTTTATTCAATGACCCAATTTAGAAAATTAATTTATTGAAAATTTATTGTAAATTGTAAAATTGGAAATCGAAAATTAAATAATTACCTCTATTCTCGGGAACAACTTTATGTTTTCTTTAATTTTTATCTCTTTTCCTTTTAGGTCTAGATTCTTAACTATCTTTTTTGAGGTCTCGGGCATGAATGGTTCTAATAATACCCCCACACTATTTACTAAAACCAATAAATTAAATAATACTTTTTCATTTTCTATTGCTGGATTTTCTGTTGACCAAGGTTTTTTATCATTAATATAAGAATCGGCAAACGCAATAAGCGACCACAACTCTGCGAGTGCGTCGTTAAACCGAAACGCCTGCATAGCTTCATCTATTGATTTCTGGATGGTCTTTATTTTTT
Source organism: bacterium (assembly GCA_021844025.1). Classification (GTDB taxonomy): domain Bacteria; phylum Patescibacteriota; class Minisyncoccia; order UBA6257; family JAGOQP01; genus JAKBUF01. The sequence continues at coordinate 26,127 of JAKBUF010000001.1, forward strand.
GTTCTACTCCCAAATCCATCATTTTGAAATCGCTCGCGATTGGTTTGTGAAATTTTAGTGCAACGCCAGTTACTCGAGCAACTAAGTTTCCTAGTCCATTCGCAAGATCAGCATTATAACGTTCAACAAATCGTTGACGTGAATAATCGCCATCTTGCGTGGGAGAAATTTCGCGCAGGAAATAATACCGGACTGAATCGGTACCAAATTCTTGTACTACATCTTGGGGGTATACCACATTCCCCAGTGATTTTGACATTTTTTGACCCTCGCTATTAATAAATCCGTGCACAAATAACTTCTTAGGAAGTGGCAGTTGGGCGCTCAAAAGCATAGCGGGCCAAATAGCAGCATGGAATCGTAGAATGTCTTTCCCAATGACCTGTACATCGGCCGGCCACCATTTCTTAAAAGTTTCTGTATCGCGTCCGTACCCGATACCTGACAAATAGTTGGTGAGCGCATCTGCCCATACATACATTGTTTGCCCACTATCTCCCGGGACGGGTATGCCCCACGGCAATTTATCTGATGCGCGTGAGAAACTCACATCATCAAGTCCCTGATCAATGAGTGCCAGAATTTCATTTGCCCGGGTTTCGGGAATAATTTCAAATTCTTTTGATTTTATTTTTTGCCTGAGTGTTTTAGTATATGCCGATAGTCTAAAAAAATAATTTTCTTCCTCTATGAGTTCTGGCTCTCGTAGGTGAATGGGGCATTTCCCTTCCACTAAATCCTTTTCTGTTAAAAATGTTTCACAACCCGTGCAATATAACCCTCGATATGTACGCTTATACAGATCGCCCGCCTGTTCCAATGCCTTCCACATTTTTATAACTCCTGGCCAATGTTTTTTTTGATCAGTGGTACGAATGAATTCATTCCACGAAAGATTAAGGAGTTTTTTTAATTCTTTAAATGCCTTACTGTTGGCGTCTGCAAATTTTTTTACCAAAATTCCCTGTTGTTGCGCGGTCTTATATACCTTGGTGCCGTGCTCATCGGTTCCGGTAAGAAAAAAAACGCTCTTTCCTTGGAGGTGCGCGTACCGAGCAATCACATCTGCTTGAATTTTTTCCAACATATGCCCAATGTGTGGCACGCTGTTGGTATAATCAATAGCAGTGGTTACGTAAAATTTTTCTTTTGGTTGTTTCCCCATCGGTATATTATGCTTCACTATTTGTTATTCCTCTCTTCTTTACTGACCAATCATCCATAACTTCCTGAATAATAATTGCCACCGGAATCGCTAAAATAGCACCAATTAAGCCATCAATTTGTGACCCAGCTAGAATAGCTAATACCACCACCACCGGATCAATGCCCACCACTCTTCCCACAATGAGTGGAACTAGTACATGATTTTCAATCTGATGAATTACAATGAACAAAATTATTGCGGCAATAGCTAGCGACGCTGATTGTGGTGCAATCATAATAAATGCCACGATACCGGTTGCGATTGGACCTGCATAAGGCACAATTTCCAAAAGTGCCGCTAGAATTCCTATAATAAGCGCATAATCTGTTCCCAAGAGTAATAACCCCGCAAACGTCATAGCGCCAATAATAACACTCAAGATTACTTGGCTGGTGAACCATCGCCCAAGTTTGTGTTGCGTGCGCCGATACAAACCAATCACATATGATTCCCTATCGATCGGCACCATGTCGCGGATAAATCGTTCAATAGAACCTTTACTAATAGATAGATACAGTGACAACACAATCACCACAAACACAAGCACGGTATTCCCCACTACCGACCCTAACACATTTAGAATATTTGAACCTCCGTAAAAGAAGCTTCCTATCCAGTCGCTAATTGCCTGATCGAGGTTGGTAAGCACCTGAGAACCACCCATATTTTCTAGAAACGGAATATGTATACTTGAAATACTGCTCATTACATGCTTCATTTGAATAAGTATGATCGGAACAATAGCATATAGAATTAGTCCAATAATCGCGACGGCAATCAGTAAAATCATTAACACACTCAAAATACGCGGAATGTGTTTTGATTCCAAATAGTCAACGGGGCGACGTAGAGCTGATGAAATAATAAGCGCAATAAATGCAACTACAAATACATCGCGTGCGTAGTATGCCGCAATCAACAAAACACCCGCAATAACCACGCGCCACAATGAAACCCACGATATATCAAAACGTTTAACCTCCATAATTACCTACATCATACTACAAAAATACCCAAGTGCAAAATATCAAAGAGGATACCCTGGTGTAGCAAAAAGATGTTTATATACCCAGAAGTTTCTTGAACTTTTTTTCTTCGTTTTTCTTATATGGTCCAATAATCGAAAATCGCATAGTTTTGGGGTTTAAAAAGTCCCTTGCTGCCTTTTGCACGTCGTGCGGAGTAACTTCTTTTATTTTTTTAATCATCTGTTGGGGTGTTTCCGTGGTCCCTAAAACTGTTTCTTGCTGTCCGTAATAGAATCCTAAATCACTTGAGGACTCCAATGATAACTGAAAGGTACCAATCGCATAATCCTGGGCCCGTTTTAATTCTTTTGAAGATACCCCTTGTGTAATAATCTTTTGTATTTCTTCTTTAATTCCCCGCAACGCTTTCTCTAGTTTTGTGTGAGCCACTCCCGCGGATATATCCAAATATCCGTGGGTTGCGTGCATAGTATTTCCTGCTCCCACGTAGTATGCAGCCCCCAACTCTTCACGAACCCGTTGAAATAGGCGGGAACTCATACCTCCTCCCAATACCCTTGCAAGCATGGAAAGGTGTGCTTTTCGTTTATGGAAAATGGGTAACCCATAAAATCCAAGGGCTAAATGAGTTTGATCTAGTTCACGTTCAATAATTGAGATTTGTTCTCCTTGTTTACCTTTAATAAGTGCCGATGCCCGAGGCGATGATTTTCCAAGTCCCATTTTATTAAATGAACGCTGTATTAACTGATATGCTTTTTGCATATCATATGCCCCCGCAACAACTACAACGGTATTATGTGGAGTATAATGCTTTGTACGATACTGTATAAATGTATCCCGGTTCATGCGCATAACACGCTCTGGTGTTCCTGCAATATTCCAGCCAGCTGGTTGATCTCCATATAATGCTTTTTCAAGTTCTTCTCCCACCTTAGACTGGGGGTCATCATCATACATATGTATTTCTTCAATAATAACCCCCTTCTCTTTCTCCATTTCTTCTTTACTAATCTGAGGGGTTAAATATAAATCAAAAATCACTTCGGCAGCTCGTTTAAAATGTCGCGGAGATACTTTTGCATAGTACCCCGTGAGATCGCGGGCAGTGAATGCATTGTACAATGCACCCATTTGCTCCAATTCGGTTGCAATGTCCATTGGTCGAGGGAATTTTTGAGTTCCCTTAAAACACATGTGCTCCAAAAAATGTGAGATACCATTATTGTGTTTGTCTTCGTACGACGACCCAGCTCTTACAAAAACCGCAACCGTTACCGATGCGCTTTGTGGCATGGGAAGTAATAGTACCCGGAGTCCATTTTTAAGTTTTTTAACAATTGGTTTTTGAACAATCATGTGTGTTATATGCGGACTATTATTGCACACTTTTCTTTGGAAATAAAAGTTGGGTTTAGTGGGTTATTTTGTTATGCATCACAATCGCCGCCATGGCGGCGATTGTGATACATTTGTTTTTTAATAAAACAATAATAAAAATACGTCCCGTTTTTTCAAACTGGGACGCGAATAATTGGACCACCAGTCCGTCTATAAAGAGTGATAAACCTCAAACCCCCTTTCTTTATTACCACTCCGGCTGCATGGGTCTGTAAACTTCTACTAAAGTTTAGATTACTATCGGAAGCTAACGGCAGAATATTTTTTACTAAAAACTTATCCACAATCAGCTCCATTTTACTTCCACTACTAATTCTAGAAGGATCTATGGTGGGAAGATTATTATTCACACCATCTGTTATTACAATAACACGATCATTAATGCTCAACATACATCCTCCATTAATTATTGGGTTGCTTCTGTTTATATAGCACATATAAAAACAAAAAAGCAAGCACTGTTTCGCTCGCTTTTTTACTTGTTTATTCAGATATCGTATGCCACACTTTCTCAAATTGCCAACTTTATTCTCTTAATTTTTCTTCTAAAAACTTTCGCGCTTCTGCAATGACAATACGTTCTTGTTTCATAGTGTTGCGATCACGTACGGTAATGGTGTTATCTTGCAGCGTTTGAAAATCAACCGTAAAACAATACGGGGTACCGATTTCATCTTGTCGACGATACCTCTTACCAATGTTTCCACTTTTATCAAATGCGATCGGGAAAAATCCGGGCCACGCACCCTGTAATTCCTTTCGTACTTCCTGCGCTTTTTCTATTAATTCCGGTTTATTGGAAAGTAACGGAAATACCGCGGCGCGATACGGAGCTATGCGCATGGGCAAATTGAGCCACGTTCGTTTTTCTCCTTCAATTTCATCTTCCTGATATGCGCTTGCTAGTACCGCAAGCACGCTCCGTTCAACTCCAAAACTTGGTTCAATAACATGAGGCACTACGCGTTCTTTTGTTTCTTCATTAAAATATTCTTGTTTATGATTCGTGAGATCAAAATCTCCTCGGTATGCCAGTCCATATAATTCTTTGCGGCCAAATGGAAAATCAAACTCAATATCTATTGTGCGTTTTGAGTAATGAGCAAGTTCTTCTTTAGGAACTTCTAAGTCGTGGGTTTTGTTTTGATCAATACCAATTTTTTTCATCCATGCTTTCATAGCAGCAAGCCACTGTTCAAAATATACGTTCCAATCATCTCCCGGTTTAATAAAATACTCTATTTCCATTTGCTCAAATTCCCGAGTACGAAAAATGAAATTTCCGGGCGTGATTTCGTTGCGAAATGCTTTTCCAATTTGCGCAATACCAAATGGCAGCTTTGGTGAATAGGTATCTACGATCTGTTTAAAATCCACAAACATGGCCTGTGCAGTTTCGGGGCGAAAATACACAATATTCGCGTCTTCCTCAGCAGGACCCAAGAAGGTTTTAAGCATTAGATTGAACTGTTGTGGTTGAGTAAATTCTTGTTTACCACATGAGGGACACTTTTTTTCCGGGGGTAGTTGGTCTTCGCGAAATCGTTCGTGGCAATTTTTACACTCAATTAATGGGTCAGAAAAAGTGCTTTCGTGTCCACTTGCTTGCCACACCTTACGATTCATAAGAAGCGCCGCATCTAAGCCATACATATCATCTCGCTCTTCCACAAATGTCTGCCACCACGAACGCTTAATATTATTTTTAAGAGCAACCCCCAAAGGCCCAAAATCCCACGCATTTGCGAGTCCTCCGTATATTTCGGAACCTGGAAAAATAAAACCTCTTCGTTTACAAAGAGAAATAAGCTGATCCATTGAGACGTTGTTCATAGAAATAATATGTTGAATTGTAGCGCAAACAGCATAAAAAATAAAATCGGGTAGCGAAGTTTATTTGCCGCTTGAGCGGCTATTCACGAAGTGCATAAACTTCTGCTACTCGATAAAAAAAGTCCCGGGGAGAAACCTTTTTTATTTATTATATACTGTTACTGAGTGGGTAGAACTCGGTAATACCCTTCGGGCAATCCTGTTCCGGTGATTTGGCGAGAAATAATTGCAGGAGCAGTTACCGAAGTTTGTTTTTGAGATAATGTTTCGGTTGTGTTTAGTTGTGCCTGAGAAATAAGGTCAAAGGTATTTTGCGCATATTGAGCCGACGGAGTAAATGCTATTTGAAACACGAGTTGGGGGAGTTGCTGCGCCATAGCCGCGGTAGATAGCGCTGGAATTTTCCATGTAATTTGCTGCGTGCGATCATTATATGAAGGAGTTGCGTCGGTCCCCAGTACTTTTATTTTACCCGTCCAAGATACACCGGGCGCCAAGGTAGCAGTTACCACAGTATTTGAAAAATCACCCAACCCTGAAAGGTTCCAGTGTACCGTAAACTGAGTTTCTTTCCCCACCTGCGCAGGAAATGGTCCGTTGTTTTTTATATCGGTTGATGGCTCATTATAATAGACACTTTGCGCAAAACCGAGCACTCCCCCAATACGAGACTCTACCTGCCCAATGCCAATGGTTTCTTTTGCGGTCACATTTGGCGCGACCGTAGGAGATGTTGCTTGTGCTCGAATTTTTACCGAACCATTTTGAATCATTGCGGTGGTTGGGTTGGTTTTTAACATAATAGTAAAAGAAATATCAGTTGTGGCATGGGGGGCAAGTTCTTGTAGATCTTTTATCTGCGCTGCGGTCCATGTATATGAATGTGTTGCGTCGTTTAAGAATCCCGCTCCCTGAATGGAGGTGGTATCAAACAAATCACCATCAAATATTACTTTTGCGATTACACCTTGTAGAGGGGTGTCTCCGGTATTTTGTACATGAACCGTATAAGTAAGCTTACTTCCCGCGTACACCACATCGGGGTTTCCTTGCGCGTTATTACGCGTAATACTAACCGCGAGTGGAGAGGGTAAAATAGAAATAGAAACTGTTTTTTGCGCAAGCGTTATTGGAGTTTGCCCGACCAGGGTGCGCGCCTCCACACCAGTCGTAAAATATGAATATTCTTTTCCAACCATATACCCCGATACAATGGCCTCTCCCGTTCCGTGCGCGGGAATAGTGGGTATAGCCATTTCTGTGTTTGAGTTGAGGGGTGTATCGCTACCGGTTACTTGAAACCCTTGCGGGAATGAGAACGCAAGTGTGGTGCTCGCAAGCACATGATCGCTATTGTTTTGGTATCGTACATCTACATTAAACTCTTCACCATTAAGCGTTTTTTCGGGGGCAGATACATCTAATCCCAATACTGAGTCCTGCGCCACCACCGTAACCGTGGTGTCTTTTTCAAACCTATTTGAGAAAGAAGATGATTCATATCCGTATGAAACACCTGCTTGTAATGCGTACGATTGTTGCGCCTTACCCGTAACGAGTAATTGATATTCTAGCTGCACTGTTTCCTGGGGGCTCAGGTCGTGTATAGTTGATTGCGCGGTTCGTTTAGCGGTATCGTCAGAAAACGCTACCCCATCGGGAAGAGCTAGGGACACAACGGGAGCTACTAATTTTTTATTTGAAATATTTTCAAAAGAGACTCGTGCCGTAAATACTTCTCCCACTAACACATGGTCAGGAACAGTAAGGGTAATAGAAACATCTTTTGTGGTGAAATATTGGTATAGATAATACGTTGCAATCGCGGCTAGTACAACTAACAAAACCGCTCCCAACCAAATAAGAATTTTGCCCACCTTACCTCCGGTCGCCGCGACCTGAGACACTTCTTCAAATGATTGGTGTGTTGGTTTTTTATTTTGTTCGGTCCCCCAGGGATCAAGCGCTGGCCGGGGAGCCGAAGATGTTTGTGGAGACGCTTCGGTCTGGCGTTGACGCGATTTAGCGGTACGTTGACCGTATAATTCTTTTTCGAGATCTTCTAGAGACATAGGTATTAGAAAATTTACAATTATCAATTTCCAATTTCCCCCGCCTACGGGCAGACAGGATTCGATATTCAATGAATCAATTTGAATATTATATAACTGAAAATTTATTGTAAATTAATAATTGTAAATTGAAAATTATTAAGTGTACTTATACATGTAATAGTATCTCATCTTGGGGTAATTGAGAAGCGCACGAGTCACATACAAATAGTTCCTTACGAATTACAAACCGTTTGGGAGTATTTTTTTTACACACACCACAAGTTACCTGGTCAGTATAATATCCCAACAGTTGTAATAATACATGTGCCGCGCTGGGTATGTGTTGGGGTTGTTGTAGGATTGTTTCCCATAACGACCACACACGTTTGTCTGGTTGGTTTTCTGGGGCTAGTTCCCGCACGGTGTGTACGAGTGATAAGAGGGTTGCTTTTACTTCGGTGGGAATTTGTGGCACCACTGTGTCCCATAACGCATCCATGAGAATGTATCCGGTGGCTGTGTTCTTTTTGGGAGTTACAAAACGCACCTGAATAAACCGAAGGGGTTGAAGATATGATGCAGATTTTGAAGTTATCTTACGGGAGCTCTTTGCTCGGACTAGTATTTTTCCGTGTGTTTCAGTAAACAGATGGGCAATCACATCAGTTTCTCCCACGTCTTCTCTATCTAATACCAGCGCTCGGGTATAAAATTCAGTCATACTGCCTAGTATATAGGAGTTTTGCCCCAGAAAACAGGTGGTTGGTGCTAGAACTATCAAAGCCACCGCAGCATACTCTATATAACCCAATCACCCACACCATCATAAAATCTTTTTAGTTTAAAACCAACTTTCGGAGCTATCTATTGCTTGGTTCTGATTTTAATCAGAAATAGATAGCGAGAACGTAGGAAGCTGGTCGCCGCTGGAGCGACCAGACTTCCGGTGGTTAGAAACCACAAAGATTTTCCTTCAAAAACTTATCCACACCCCATTTGACTTCCCCCCTTGGGCGTGTATAATAGGGTAAAGTCCCGCGAAAGCGGGATTTTGCGTTGTTTGTGCCTATTTTATTGGCATAAATAACGTGTTTTGGGCAGCTAAATACAAAAAAACGGCTTAAATACTATATATTTCATCTAATCCTCCTCTAAGACAGGATTAGCCAAAAAAGCCATTATTTAGCCCCGTCTATCTAAAAATACTACTAAATTCACATTTATGGGTAAACGATTGGCCCTTCTAATAGCGATTATTGCCTCGGCTGTATCTTCTTTTGGAGGATTAATCCCTCATAGCGGGCCCGAAACAAGCGCTTTTGATAGTTTTTATGCGCTTCATACACAAGCACAAGGTCTCTCTGCTACTGTTGCCGCTCATCAGAACGCCCTGGTAAACGATGACTCGGTTACCGAGGTTCCTTCTGTTGCTCCAACAGAAACAGCGGCTCAAATACAAGTTAAACCCCAACCATTAGATGTATGGGTCACCGCATACACCAGCAGCCCCGATGAAACCGACGATACTCCTTTTATTACGGCATCTGGGAGCTTGGTACATGATGGTGTTGCGGCCACAAATTTCCTTCCCATGGGAACCCAGTTCCGTATTCCGAAGGTGTTCGGAGACAAGGTTTTTACCGTTGAAGATCGTATGAATGCTCGATATGATGGCGTTAAAATCGTTGACGTATGGATGGGAAGTAAACAACAAGCAATTGATTTTGGAAAAGTTTCTTTAAAGATTGAATTGTTATAGACAGTGGCGAGTGGTTAGCATCTAGCGGTTAGTGACTGTATATAAAACCCCGAAATTTTCGGGGTTTTATATTTATAAGCTATCCGTAACTAGCCACTAATCACCGGTCGCTAGTCACTAATTATTATTCATTGCCTTAATTGAGAGGCCAATTTTCCCTTCTTCAACTTTAATGACTTTTGCGGTTACTTGTTGATGTAATTTCAAGACATCGGTAATTTTTTCTACATATCCATTTTTTACCTCAGAAATATGAACCATTCCATCTTTTCCTCCTCCTAAATCAACAATAGCCCCAAAATCTAATAATCGCACCACTTCTCCAGTTACTACTTCACCTATTACAAACTCTTTTGTGAGCCCTTTCACATATTCAACGGCCGCATCAACCTTTGTGCGATCCGATCCTGCCACAAACACGCTTCCATCGTCATCTATATCAATAGTCTCTAAACCATACTCTTCAATAATACCATTGATGGTTTTTCCACCTGCGCCAATAACTAACCCGATCTGTTCTGGTTTAATTTTAATAATAGTAATCACCGGGGCAAACGGAGACAATTGTGTGCGTGGTGCGGGAATGGTACCCTGAATCACGTTTAACAAAGTTGTGCGCGCACCTTTTGCTTGTCGTACTCCTTCGGCAAATATTTCATCGGTAATTCCATCTATTTTAAGGTCCATTTGAATAGCAGTAACACCATCGGCAGTACCAGCAATTTTAAGATCCATATCTCCATAGTGATCTTCAAATCCCTGTAGGTCAGTAAATACCTTAAACGCGCGGTCTTTGCTTTCGGTGTTGTATCCTTGGTGTGTGGCAAGTCCGAGCGCAATTCCTGCTACTGGTTTTTCAATGGGAACTCCCGCATCCATTAATGAAAGGGTTCCTGCACAGACCGATGCCATAGACGATGACCCATTTGAAGACACAATTTCTGAAACAACTCGAATAGTATAGGGAAATTCATCTTTTGCGGGAATCACTCCACGCAATGCTTTTTCTGCCAACGCACCGTGTCCAATTTCGCGCCGTCCCGGCGCTCCCACGCGTCCCACTTCTCCGGTTGAGTATGGTGGAAAATTATAGTGCACCATAAACCGACGTTTACCAGTCGTTTCCATGGTTTCTACTAATTGCTCAGACCCGGGGGCTGCGAGTGTGGTAACCGCAAGAGATTGGGTTTCACCCCGAAAGAACACCGCGGAACCATGCAATCGTTTTAGCAAACCAACCTCCGCAAACAATGGTCTAATTTCATCAACTTTTCTCCCATCGGGTCTGCGTTCCTTTTCAATAATATTTATGTGTACCACTTCATTGATAATCTGTTCGAGAGCACGATCAATAGCGGCAGTATCTTCCACACCCAAACTGGTACCCTGTTCGTATAATTTTGTTTTTAGTTCTTGTAAATCAACATCTCGCTTATGACGATCAGTAGTATATAGTATATTTTGCAATGTATCGTATGCGAACGAACGAACCATGCTCACTATTTTAGGATCATCTTGCGTGAGTGCTACCTGAGTTTTTTCTTTACCAATCTCTTTTCTAATTGTTTCTTGAAACGCGACTAATTGGGCTATGTGTTTTTGCGCTTCGGCAAATAAAAGTTTTACTTGTTCATCGCTTACTTCGCGACCCTCTAACTCAATCATATTAATACTACCCCCCTTACCCGCAAAAAACGAATCACAGGTTCCTTTTTGTGCTAATAATTCTTGTGTTTGCGCAATGGTTGGGTTGGTGATTGTTTCGGTTTTATTATAACCAAGCCGTACTCCCGCAACTGGTCCTGCCCACGGAATATCTGATATAGAGAGCGCGAGCGAAGTGGTTAATAAAGCAATGAAATCTGGGTCATTTTGTTCATCATATGAAAGCACCGTCACCACCACCTGCACATCACGACGCAAGCGTTCATTAAATAACGGACGGATGGTACGATCAATTAAACGCCCCGAGAGTATTCCTTCGGTAGAAGGACGCCCCTCACGACGCACAAATCGACTTCCAATAATTTTTCCTGCCGCATAAAATCGCTCTTCGTAATCCACGGTAAGCGGAAAAAAATCGATTGCTCGATCTTCTTTTCCCATTACCGTGGTAACTAATACCGTGGTATCTCCATATTGACCCATAACTGCGGCATTTGCTTGTTGGGCTAGATCCGAAACCGTCATGGTTATGGTACGACCCGCGAATGGTAAACTAAATTCTTTTTTATTTTTTAGGTTCATATCTTTTTCTAATATTACGATTATTACGAAGCAACATAGCGCGTTCGTTTTCTTCCAGATTAATATATAAATCTGCCACCTCTTTTAATTTTGCTGAGGTGCTTCTTCCAAATGACGCAACCTCCACATGACATCCGTTGCCCCATTTTAAATATTCAACAAGCGGCACAAAATCTCCATCACCCGTTACTAATATTACTACATCAAGCGCCTGAGACATGCGGATTGCATCAACTGCCAAACCCACATCCCAATCTGCTTTTTTACTTCCATCCACAAATATTTGTAAATCTTTTACCCGCAACTCTATTCCTGCTTTTCCTAATGCATCAAAAAACGACTGCTCACCCAGTGAAGAGTCGCTTTTTACCACGTATCCAATCGCTCGTATCAATTGTCTGCCGCCCAGCACCTGCTTTACCAGTTGCGCAAAATTTACTCGCGCTTTGTACAAATTCTTTGCGGAGTGGTATAGGTTTTGAATATCAATAAAAATACCAACGCGTTGGTCGCGATTATAGAGCATGACTATTTTTTAAGGCCTAGTTTCTTAACGAGCTTTGCATACCCTTTTTCATTGGTACGAGCCAAGAAATCAAGTAGTTTGCGACGTTTAGAAACCATTTTCAAAAGACCTCGGCGAGAACTGTTGTCTTTGGGATTTTTTTTCAAATGAGAGGTTAATTCCTCAATCTCACGGGACAAAAGCCCAACCTGAACTTCCGCAGAACCGGTGTCGGTATCATGCTTTTGGGTATCTTTGATAACGTTTTGCTTTTTTCGAGTGGTTAACATATGGGACAAGTATACATTAAAAAGGCCAAAAGTCAAAAGTTGCAGATATGCCCTGCTATATTCTATAGAGATTTAGTTTTATGTCGAGATACTAAGGCTAACCCCCATCACCGAAGTTAAAAACTATTTAAAAATATGGACATAAACCCTTTCTGTCGCACAATAATTGTGATATGCTGTTTGTAAATTGTAAATTAACGCATTGAAAATTTAATGAAATTTGGTAATTGGTAATTGAAAATTATTTTTTATGGACATAAAAAAACTCATTCAGGACTATATTGACTATCTAGAAGTGGAAAAAAATCGCTCCCCTAAAACCGTGGCAAATTATCGGCGGTATTTGGAAACATTTATAAAAGACCAGAGTATAAAAGACTTAAAAGACGTTACGCAACATTCAGTAAAACAATTCAGACTTTCTTTGGCGCGAAAAAAATTTGAAGGCGACAAATACCTTAAACGTAACACACAAGCATACTACAGTATCGCGGTACGCAATTTTCTTAAATATCTCATTAAGCAAAACGTTTCAGTACACGTACTTCCCGAACAAATAGAGCTTCCCAAAATTCCTCATCGGCAAATTGAAATTATGGAATACGGCGACTTGGAGCGTTTTTTACAGGGGCCACAAGGAGATTCTCTTCGCGCATTACGTGACCGAGCAATTTTGGAGATGCTTTTTTCTACCGGGCTTCGTGTTTCAGAATTATGTTCTCTTTCTCGCTATATGGATTTTTCTCGAGGAGAACTTACCGTGCGCGGGAAGGGCTCAAAACTACGTGTGGTATTTCTATCCACCCGAGCACAAAAAGCCATACAAGCATATTTAGATAAACGCGGAGATGCCGATGAAGCATTGTTTGTGAGCCTGAGCAAAGCAAACAATCCAAAAGTACTAGGGAGAATTATTCCCCGTGCTGTACAACGCATGGTGCAATTATATGCTCGTAAAGCGGGTATTTTAGGAAAAGTAACTCCCCACCAACTGCGTCACCAATTTGCAACAGACCTTCTTTCGAACGGGGCAGATCTTCGTTCGGTGCAAGAACTTTTGGGGCACGCAAATATTGCCACTACTCAGGTGTATACACATCTTACTAATAAACAATTGCGTGATGTACATCAAGCATTTCATGGAAAACGCCGGGCTCCAAAATAAAATTGACTTTGGAATATATACGCATTACTCTGAATATAGAAATCTTTGGAGGTGGATATGCATAATAGCGACATAAGACTTTGTTTTACCCTACTATTGGTGGGAGTGCCCTCAACAATATTTTTTGGGATTTGTGCTATTGGAGCGTTCCTCGTAATCAGGGTTATTAATTTTTTCAGATTCATGAAGAGGCTAGTTGATCCCTAGTCTCTTTTTTTAGTCACCGAAACCCACATATTCGCCACTAACCAAAAACCACCCGATTGTAGGTGGTTTTTTATAGTAAGACTTTGTTTTTATAGCATCACACAAAAGTAATTACGTTACAGTAATGCCACAATTAATAGTGCCACAATCATTACTACTTTAATAAGCGGATTAATTGCCGGGCCCGCGGTATCTTTATATGGGTCTCCTACGGTATCTCCGGTTACTGCTGCTTTATGAGCGTCTGATCCTTTCCCTCCGTGGTGCCCATCTTCAATATGTTTCTTAGCATTATCCCATGCGGCTCCACCAGAAGTCATAGAAATTGCCACAAACAATCCCGATACAATAACTCCAATTAATAACCCCCCTAATGTTTGCACTCCGATTACCGTTCCGATTTGTGGACCGGCTTCGCTAAACAACCACTGTGCCAAATATTTAAATCCAAAACCAACCACCAACACCGACACCACCGGCAACAATGCCGGCACCACCATTTCTTTTAATGCGGCTTTGGTTACAATATCAACCGCTTTGTCATATTCAGGCTGCGCGGTTCCATTCATAATTCCAGGAATTTCTTTAAACTGGCGGCGGATTTCGTGTACCAATGCTCCCGCTGCTTTTCCAACCGATTTTAATGCAATAGAACTAAATAGAAACGGCAACGATGCGCCAATCAATAACCCAACTAACACAAACGGGTTGGTAATATCAAACAAACCCGTAAGCGCTTCAGGGTTTGGAGCTCCAAATAATTTTGCAACTTCTCCGGTGTATCCGGCAAACAGCGCTAATGCCGCTAGCCCCGCTGATGCAATTGCGTATCCTTTCGTGACCGCCTTGGTGGTGTTTCCTACCGCATCAAGCGCGTCGGTAATTTTTCTTACTTCCTCGGGCGCTTTGGTCATTTCTGCAATTCCTCCCGCGTTATCAGTTACCGGACCAAATGAATCAATCGCCACAATAATACCTGCTACCGAAAGCATCGCGGTTGCGGCCAGCGCCACTCCATATACTCCAAAACTCAAATATGAAACTAAAATTCCTGCCGCAATAATCAATGCGGGCAAAAAAGTTGCTTTCATTCCAACTGAAAGTCCCATAATGACGTTGGTGCCGTGCCCTGATTCTGATGATTCTGCAATGCCGCGCACTGGTTTATATTTTTTTGCGGTGTAGTAATCCGTTACAATCACCATAAGCGCGGTTACCACTAGTCCAACTAACGTGGGCACAAACACACGCCATACCTGATCGGGGAAAAACATATCCGCCGCTACATAAAACAATGCCGCAGATACAATTAAAGCCACCCCTAATCCTTTATATAATGCTTTCATAATTGCTTCGTGCCGATCGGTACGCACAAAAAATGTACCAATAACCGAGGCAAGTATTGCAATACCCCCTAATACAAACGGGAATAATACTTGGTCTCCCACAATATATGAAAAGGTAGATCCCAACAAGACTGCCGCGGTTAGGGTAACTGCGTATGTTTCAAACAAGTCTGCTGCCATACCCGCGCAATCTCCTACGTTATCTCCCACGTTGTCTGCAATTACTCCGGGGTTACGCGGATCATCTTCTGGAATTCCCGCTTCAACTTTTCCAACTAAATCTGTTCCCACATCTGCTGCTTTGGTAAATATTCCTCCTCCTAAACGCGCAAAAATAGAAATTAAACTTGCGCCAAATCCAAGTCCAATCAGAGCAGTTGCATCGTGTCCACTTAATATATAAAAACCAGCTACTGCCAAAAGGCCCAACGCAACCACCAACAGTCCGGTCACCGATCCCGCTTTAAACGCAAGTGAAAGCGCGCGAAACAATCCTCTGTGCGCCGCTTGAGTAGTTTTTGAGTTTGCACGTACCGATACGTTCATACCAATATATCCCGCAAGCGCAGAAAATACCGCTCCTACTAAAAATCCAAGCGCCATTACCCACCCCAACGCCAACGCAATTATTAAAAACAGCACAAGCGCCACCACCGCGACCGTACGGTACTGACGATTCAAGTACGCCTTGGATCCTATTTGGATCGCTCTTGAAATTTTTTGCATCTCCTCATTCCCAGAAGACTGCTTGCCCAACCATCCCATCAAAAACGCGGTGTATAAAACCGCAATTCCGATCGGGATAAAAATAATGTAATACAACATGATAGAAACTTAATTATAAACTAATTAATAATATCCAATAGTATATCTACCAAAAGAGCGCTTGGCAAGAATCCTCGCACTAAATCCTTAGTGATGTGAATGGTGGTGGGTTACAAAAAAAATATAAAATGGTTTGTATTTTTATAATACCCCCAAGTCCTATTGTGTGTGGGCGAGGTGGGACTTCTTTTCCCCCAAATTATTTCAACGCTCACTTCGTAAGCAGGAAATAATTTTCCTCCAAAGCCTGGGTTTATAAAAACGCAAAGCAGTTTGCGTTTTTATAATACCCTTCAAGTCCCAATTTGTGGGCGAGGTGGGACTTGAACCCACACCCCTTGCGGAACAGCGCCCTAAACGCTGCGTGTCTGCCAATTTCACCACTCGCCCAATAATATAATGAATATCTATTTTTCTGATTTAAGTCCAGTAGTGAACTTTTGATACGAAGTTCTATTGCGAAGCAAACAAAAGTTCTACTATCTGGGCTCGCCCAAAACTGAGTAAAATATATCATTTTTAGCCGTTTTTGCAACTATTGACTATAATGCACTAAGTATGCTATAATATAGACGGGTACCTTAACAATCCTTATTTGATTATTCTCCCGTGGCGTAGCCCTATTCCCCGAGAGAATAATCAAATAATAATATAAAAAAATCAATTAGGAGGTTAAAATGAGGTTAATTAGTGATCTTATTGAAAGATTCTTTGACTACCGTCTCAGGGTCAAACAAATGAAGGAGACGAGAATAAAAGAGCTTGGTCTCAAGAAACTTGAGTCACAAGACTTAAGACGGAAGAGAAAATACACAGAAAAAATTCTGAGTAGACAAAAAAAAGAGTTTAAAGAACAAGCTAGAAAGAATTATTGGAAATCCTGGAGACGAAGATATCTCTGGGATCCAATGGCTCAATGTAGGGATTTTGTTCTAAGAAAGAACTATAAGAAAGTAAAAAAACACAATCAGAGAAAAAACTTTTCTCCCCCGATTACTGTTCCTATATTGTTCTGTGTCCTTGCTACATTCCTGTTTTTTGGATATGTGGATTTGAGTTTTATTAATATCAGCATATTCTCTATTGTGTCAGTTATTATTGCCCTTATTATATTTGTATTCTTTACATTTGAGGTAGAAATAAATCACATAGCTCACCGAAAATGGTTTGGGGGGTTTGTGGGGAAACAGGTTGGACCTGGATTACACACGAAGCTTCCCCTTCAAGAAATCCAAGACATGGATTCTTCAATAAGTGACGAGCAACCCCTAGATCTCGGAGACTTTGTAACCCCAACTCCAGAGAACGCTACTTTCCGATATGAAAAACCAACTTTCAAATATCAAATTTTTGATGTTAAGGAACATATGCCGAACATCAAATCGTTTCGAGATACTTTCAAAAAGATGGTAGCAGAGGCAATCCAAGGTTTTATTAACGATCCCAAGAACCCACCAAACAATTATGATGAGTTTCTGACGATCTCAAATAAGAAATTGGTAGCTAGAATTATCGCAAAATCGGAGGGAAGGGATTGGCCCAGGTATGAGAGCGGGGAAAATAAAGGAAAATTTCTTTCCGAAGACGACATGAGAATGTTATCTAGTGGCGAATCTCTTATTACTCAAAAAGAGCAGGATCTCGCCAATGCAGACCACCTTATAAACGGAGACGGAAAGTTCTTTATTTCGGTTGGTGGTGTACATATTGTACAACTCAGCTTACTTAAACCAGTTCCGACAGGAGACTTTAAAAAGAAGTTTGATGAGCGCATGGAACAGGAGCAGGAGAAGAAAATACAGGAAAAAGAAGCGGAGGTAGAAATTAAGAGGCGAGACAAAGAATTTGAAGAGTACAAATCTTTTCTTATGAGATACATTCCGTTGGCTCAAAAGATGGGCTGGACCGAGGCCTTTAGAGCGGTCTGTATCCTAGATCAAGAGCTCACTAAAAGACTAGAAAGGGTTACCAAAGAATATGTGGTTAGACTAGAGGGATCTTCGGAGAAATTTATAGAAAAACTTGTTGAAAAATCTGGAGACATATTAGATCCGAATCTAACCAAAGAAGGACTTTTAAAAATGGTTAATAACTTTCTAAATACCCCTGGGGGCGAGAGTAAGGAGGTAACGCAATGAAAATTCAAAAAGTTAAGAAGGGCGCAACAATCGCGTTAATACCCCTCGGAATAATTCTTGTTGTACTGATTCTGGCCGCCTTTGGGGTCTTTAAATCTAACGGGGCTAAGCATCAAGATGATTTGGGCGAACACGATCAACGTATTCAAAACCAACCCCAAACCACAAATTACTCATTGGGTGTTGGATTGTCATTCGGTGTCACTAGAAATAGTCAGTCCCCGTCTCCCCAACAATATCCTTTGGGAAGCAGAGAAAATCCGATCCACATAGAGCGAGTTGTTATCGACTATGGCGGACTGGTTTCGTTGCAGCCCTCTGATTCGGTTTGGTTTTCTATTGACCAACAACACATTGGCCAATATGGATTCCAGACTAAGTTTTCTTCTTTAGAAGGAAGGTTTGATCTTTGGAGAATTGGTGATAAGAAATATCTCACCGAAACCCCAAACAAACGAATTCCTGACAGAGAAGTCGCCGGTGTGACAAGATTTTGTCTGCACAACACCGGATCCGGTACGGTGTTATTGTATGCTTGGTACGGACGAAAGTCCGCCCAAGACATACAGGCACTTGCCGGTATATAGCACATTTTAAAACCCCCTCAATACGAGGGGGTCTTTTATTTTTATAAACTTTGAAACCCGCAAATTAATAGGTTAGGTTGCTCTGCACCGTACTTTGCACAAACGCCACAATTCCGTATGAGACCAACGCAACCGCAATACCAATAATTGCATACTGCAATTCACTCTTTGCGGTTTTGGTTTTGGTGGGATCCCCTTTACTGGTAACAAAATGAAATGCCGCCAACAAAATCATAGCAACGGCCACAATAAATATAATAGTATAGAACCAGCGAATTACCGTGAGTACAATACCCAGTACTCCTCCAATTGAAGATGGAACATTAGTTTGACCTAAATTCCCCCCAAACGTTCCTCCTTGTGGAATGGTTCCCGGGGTAACTTGTGCAAATACCGCAGGAGCAATCATGACTCCCAACGCAAGCACCATTGCAATTGATAAAAATGTTTTTTTCATAATTAATATTAATTTATTTATTTGTTTTAGTATATCACGCCTTATTTATAATTCAAGAATACCTGTGAATATAAGCGGTTACGGGATAAGGGGAGGTTTTTGTGTGGTACTTGGAACTGGTTGTAACGGGGTAGTGGTAGTTGGTAGTGGATAATTTAAAGTAGGAATATTTCCATTGGGTGGGAGGTTATTTACGTCTCCCACAAGAGCCCCCTCCACTAACCATGTGATACCGCTTGCGGACAATGCAACCACAATCCCAACTACTGCCCACTTAAGTTGTTTCTTTGCGGTTTCCACAAGTTTTTCGTTCGCTCCCCCGCGTACAAAATTATACGCGGCAAGTAAAATCATGGCGACCGCAAATATAAAGAACGCGGTGTATAACCATTTCACTGCCGTTATCAACAACATAGTTAAACTATCGTGGGTATTTGCAACCGAAGTTATAGGAGACTCCATTTTGGTCCCTCCAAATGGATTTATGTTCATGTCTGAGGGGCTGGCAAACACCCGCGGAACGCCGTATAAAATTCCCACACTAACAGTTAGAAAAAATAAAATAAATAAGAATTTTTTCATACTACTTTATTTTATACTAAGGGCCGAACTTACAATTGAAGAAACTCCGGCAGAAACTAAAGCAATCGCAATCGCAATTACCGCATTTTTTAGCGCCGCGGTTGCTTTTTTCACTTCCGCCTCATTATCTTTTGCCATCAAGTATCGATACGCGGCAAGTAGAATAAATGCCACTGCCAGCACGAAGAAAATAGTGTATGCCCATTTAGTCACCGCTACAATCCAATCATACACATCAGTAACGCTGTTGATCGGAGATGTTGGGGGGTTGGTCCCCACGGCAAAAGCTTGGGCACTTATAACAAACAATCCTATAGATACTACGACTTCTTTAATTTTTGTTATGATGTTTTTGTTCATATATATTTATTTTAAACCAATTACATCTTTTACCACCAATAGCACTCCGCTAGAAAAAATGACCACCACCGCCCCATAGACTGCGTGCTTGAGTGTAGAAATACCTTTTTTAAATTTTGTTTCATTGTCCTGTGCAATAAGCATTTGTATTCCGCCCCACAACACCATGGCGGTTATGACTGGGGTGGCAATCATAACCATATAGTTAATAATTCTCTGTAATAAATCGGTAAGCGGGGTGTCTCCACTTGAATTTAATGGATCATACAGTTGTTGGGTTCCGTTTGAAACCGGACCATCTGCACGCGCCACAACTCCTCCGGCAAAAAATGCCACCAGAGCAATACACATAATGATACCCATATAAACACCTAATGATTTTTGCTTCATATTATTGTAAGTATACCCACTTAATCTCAGATTTACAATTTTTAAATCCAGTAGTGAACCCCGTTACTCAAACTAGTTGAGTAACGGGGTGAACTTTTGATACGAAGTTGTATTGCGAAGCAAACAAAAGTTCTACTATCTGGGCAATTTCCAATCAAGGGAATATGTTTTTAAAATTAAGTATTAAAGAATTAAATAAAAACTACTTGATAACTTTAAAACTTTATCACTTGATAACTCATCTACTACACTCCCAAGAAGTACAGTACGGTTTTTACAACTGCCCACGCGAGAAACGCAAACGCAAACCCCCACACCACACCCTTAATCATATCTTGTCCTTTTTTAAACTGCGTTTCGTTGCCCGCTGCGGTCATCATACGAAATCCCCCCACAATAATCAAAATAACCAGAATAGGAATTACAATATATGTGATTCCAAAGTTGAGTACATTATTTAATAGCGTCCAAAAATCATTATAATTACACGGCTCTTGTCCGGTTCCCCCGCAGGGCACCAGCCCAGTTGAAGTTGCCTGCGCAAAGACCAGTGGCGCAATCATCCATAAACCCGCGGTAATTCCATATATAATTTTTTTCATACTTTTATATAGTATAGTCTCTGACAAATTATTTGACAATTTATATCTAATTGAAAATTAATTCATTAAAAATTAAATGTAAATTGCCGTGCCCCGTAGTGAGCTTTGCTCTACTACTAGGGGAAATTGGTAACTGAAAATTATTTGCAATAAAACCAAGTGAGATTTTAGTGTGAATTTATTTCATCTTGCGCAATACGCGCTCCTTGTCCTAGGTCTGTTTTTCCTAACGCAATGTTATCAAGCATTTGCGCCCACACACTTTTGATCATTTCATCATCTTTGCGCGCCCACGTTCTTGCTACCAAAAAACTCTTGAGAAACGCGCTGTTTACTCCTTCCTTGTCTTGATTTATTAATGAAAGAAGCGCGGGTAATTTTCCGGTTGCTTGTATATATGCCGCGCTTACCTCGGGGGTCATGGTTGCAAACCGCACAAAATGCCACGCCACGTATGGTTGCTTTGATTGTCGAGAAACCGCAAGGTTCCAGTACGACGCCAACGTCTGAGCATTTTGGGTCGCGGTAGTTAGTTGAGGAACTGGCGCGGTACCAATGTTCATGAAATTATTTTTCTTCAAAATTTCGGCAATGGCACTGTGGGTATCAATAATCATAGCGGCCTTTCCTGCCGCAAACGCGTCGCGCGCGTTTCCTAATGAATCGTTCCACGCATAGTTTACGTTTGTTGGATTAGCAAATTGCAAATAAAACGCAATTGCTTGTTGTGCGGGGCCATCAAGCATCATACCGTTTTGGGTAATAATTGGAGCACCTGACTGCAACATAAGTAATGAAAGAATATCATCAAAATTCTGTACGGTGTGAGCACCTCCTAATGCGATTGGAGAAACGGTTATGTTCTTTTGAGCATCAACCTCGCGTAAGGTGGGCAGTAACTGAACCACCGCATCCCACGTTGTGGGAGGATACACCACCGCGTGTGCGTTGAATAGATCTTTATTATATAAAAGGGCTAGCGCGTCAAATTCTAGTGGTAGCGCATATACATATTGATTGTTGTCGGTTGCAGTAAGAACCACATCCTTTGCAACCGCTTGCGGAAACGCCTGTTGCACCATAAAAGGGGTCACCAAAGTAAGCGGAGCGGGTACTGTTTTTGCAACATCTTTTGGCACCCAATCATTTTTTATCATAAACACGTCAGGGCCCCTTCCCTCTGCCAACGCTTGGGTAAGCGCGGTCTCGTAAGCATCCACCGAATCAAATTTGGTATATTGAATACTCACATCTTTTGAAACGGGCTGTGCTTGATATGCGCCCTGTATAGCGGCAAATGCACTTGTTTCATCACCAATACCCCATACTTGCAACGTTACTTTCCCGGTCGGAAAATTCGGGTCTAGACTGGCGCTTGATTTGAATATAGGAATAATTCCCAATATTCCTAATACTATAAACAATACAATCGCCCCCCCAACACCCAACACGATCATTTGTTGTTTTGAAAGCCCACTAAAAAAATCTGTGTTCATACACAATATTATACACATTTTCATCTTCCATTTCTACAATAAGCGCGGCTTTTTGGTGGTCTTGGTGGTGTTCTAAAATTTCCAATTTTTATAATCCTTAATTTTATAAATAATGTACCAAATTTAAATTTTCAAACATGAGAATGTATTCAAAAATCCAAAAATTATAAAATTATAAAATGTATTATTTCCCAAAAAGAAAAATTATAAAACATCTCAAAATACATTGCGTAGCACAGAATACGTACGTAATGAGATAAATTGAAAATTGATACGTAACCCGCTATACTGTGTGTACTATGCTTAAACTTTTTAAACCGTTACTTAAAAATATCGTTATTGTGGTGATTGCATTTGCGGGAATTGCTATTGTGTTTGCGTCGCTATTTTCCTCACCCGCTCAAACCAAAGATATTACTCTTACCGAACTTGCCAACAAAATAAACGCGCAAGAAGTTACCCATATTACCGTTGAAGAAAACACGGTCACCGCCACTTTCAAAGATAATTCCCAAGGGGTCACTAAAAAAGAAACTGAGTCTGGGCTTTCTGAAACTCTTAAAAATTATGGTGTTGATCCAAAAACATTACAACAAATTCCGCTTGAGGTGAAAGATCCTTCGGGGTTTTCATATTGGCTAGGAGTTTTGCTTCCCACATTACTACCAGTTATTTTGATCGGACTTTTCTTTTGGTTCACGTTTCGCCAAGCGCGCGCGGGAGCTTCACAAGCTATGAGTTTTGGAAAATCAAATTTAAAATTATTCTCTCCCTTTAAAGATAGGGTTACGTTTGCCGACGTCGCGGGATCCAATGAAGCAAAACAAGAGTTGGTTGAGGTAGTAGATTTTTTGAAAAATCCAAAAAAATATATAGACATTGGAGCAAAAATTCCTCGGGGCGTTTTACTTATGGGTGTTCCGGGTACCGGAAAAACTTTACTAGCGCGCGCAGTTGCGGGTGAAGCTGGTGTACCCTTTTTCCATATCTCTGCGTCTGAGTTTGTTGAAATGTTTGTGGGGGTGGGCGCAAGTCGTACCCGTGATGCGTTTTTAACCGCTAAAAAAGCGGCTCCTTCTATTTTATTTATAGACGAAATAGATGCGATTGGGCGCGAGCGTGGCGCGGGACTGGGGGGTGGACATGATGAACGCGAACAGACCCTAAACCAAATTTTGGTTGAAATGGACGGATTTGAAAAAGAGGCGCAGGTAATTGTGCTTGCGGCGACCAACCGTCCTGATATTTTAGACCCTGCGCTACTACGCCCCGGACGATTTGACCGCCGCGTGACCCTCGATCTTCCCGACATTAACGACCGTGAGGCAATCTTACACATTCATGGAAAAAACAAGCCACTTGCTAAAGATGTTGATTATAGAAAAATTGCCGTTCGTACTCCGGGATTTTCTGGGGCTGATCTGGCAAATCTTATGAATGAGGGGGCGATTCTTGCCGCGCGAGAAAATAAAACAATTATAGAACAGATTCATTTATATGAAGCAATTGAAAAAGTGCTTTTGGGTCCCGAACGAAAATCGCGCACACTCTCCGAACAAGAGAAAAAAATTACCGCGTATCATGAGGCGGGGCACGCGCTTGTTGCTGCTTCATTAAAAGATGCTGACCCGGTACATAAAATTTCAATTATTTCTCGAGGGCAAGCAGGTGGATATACTCTCAAGCTTCCTACCGAAGATCGGTACTTGCGCACTCGTAAACAATTCCTTGCTGATCTTGCTATGACACTAGGTGGCTATAGCGCAGAAGAAACTATTTTCAAAGACATTAGTACCGGCGCATCAAATGATTTAGCGGTTGCGTCAGAAATTGCGCGTCGCATGGTTACTCGATACGGTATGGGAAAATTTGGTCCCATTACCTTTGGTAAAACACAGGAACTTATTTTCTTAGGAAAAGAAATTTCAACGGAACGAAATTATTCAGACAAAATCGCTTCTGAAATTGATGGTGAGGTGGAGCATATTCTTTCATCTGCCCACAAAACCGCACGGGAAATGTTGCGCAAGTATAAGGACGCGCTAGATGCTCTTGCTCAAAAACTTATAGAAAAAGAAACGATTGAGAAAGATGAGTTTGAACAGTTGGTAGAACAATTCTCCATTAAACCCGCGGTGTTTTCGATTTAAGATATTCTTATAGTATTAATAATAAAACACCAAATGGTGTTTTATTTTTGTACGCCCACCTCGTTATACTTGAAAATAAACGGGGTAAACCTGAACTCTTTGTGTCGGCTCGGTAGGATTCGAACCTACAACCAATCGTGTATAAGACGAACGCTCTACCATTGAGCTACGAGCCGATGATAACCAGCTGCCCGCCCCGTCATATACGTAGTATATTATCGGGGAGCTACAAACGTGCACGTTATTAACACTACCCTATTCATAAAAATTTTCAACCCAGTAGTTTTTAAAATTGTAAAATTAGAAATTGGTTGGAAATTGTAAATTGATAATTGAATATTATTCAGCTATGCTGAATGCATGCATTTTCTGATCTTATTCAGCCAAGCGCATCCCCTGCTTATTTATGGCGCTGCATTCCTGATGATGTTTATTGAGGGAGATATTTCCCTTTTGGTGTTTGGGGCACTTGCGCGCGGGCATTTAATTGGTTTTTCACAAGCGTTCTTAGTTGCGTTTGTAGCCACCCTGATTCACGATGCCCTCTTTTGGCGGTTAGGAGAATGGCTGGGACGCAGACAAAAGAAAAAATATCTCTACTTCAATCTTGATACGTTTGTAGGGTTCATGGAGCGCTATCGATCGTTTGTAGGAATCTTTATTGTTCTTTCAAAATTTGCGTGGAATTTTAATCGTATTGTACTGGTATCGGTTGGTTATATTAAAATTCCCCTCAAGCGGGTTATGAAATATTCCTTTATTACCGCGCTTTTGTGGCCATCATTATATATGACCATTGGATATATTTTTGCAGATCAATTAGACATCTTCCGCCAGCGAATTGAAATTGTTGCATTAGCAGTGGTTGGTATTATTGTTCTTCTTATGTTATTTGAGCGCTTTATACGTAAGATAGTAGATAAAGCTTTCACTAATGGAGATGAATCGCAGACCAACTAAAACTCTTGTGTTTGTGTATTTTTTCTGATATATCTACCCTATCGCCCCGTTAGATTTTATGGACGATTAGCTTCCCGATGACATACTACGTATATAACGGGACAAGCAGTTGGTTAGAGCGTCTCGTTTACATCCTGTTTAAAATTTAAAATACGCGCGCTTAGCTCAGTTGGTTAGAGCGTCTCGTTTACACCGAGAAGGTCGAGGGTTCGAATCCTTCAGCGCGCACAGAATATATAAAAATAGACACCATCCGGTGTCTATTTTTATATTATGCTGCCTTTCTTTTTTCAGTTGGTTCTTTGTGTATGTACAGATTATCTATTTCTTCCTGCTTCTTTTTATTGCGTTTTATTTGCTCCTCTCTTGAGAGCTTTCGCCATTCCACACCCGGTAAAGAATACTTGCGTTTTATTCTCCAAATTTCATAAGGAAGAAAATTTTTATTTTTTGAAATAAATTCTCCTGTCTCCTCAAGTTCTTCTGTTGAGGGATCATTCTCTAGACCAAACCCCTCTGCGACTGGACGGTTCGCATCAATATCTTCAATAATAAGATCTTCAAAATTTTCCGTTTCGGGATCAATCACCTCTCCTACAGGAACGAACGCATCCCCACTCTTTTCTTTGTGTTTTTGTTCACTTGCAAGGCGATTTAATTCATCATCTTTTATCTCTTTTTCGGGAATCTCGGGGCTTTGATCTATCGCTTCGTTTTCTCTGTCTCCCATCTCATTTATTTTTGGCTTTGAGGATTTTTCCTCTTCCCAATTAATGAATTCTTTCATGATATATGAATATTACTTATTTTTCATTGTATCATATATTCAAATATATGTCAATCTTATCCGGTAATGTGCAAGGACATATGGCGGTTTTCTCCTAGAATGGAGAAATGGCTATAGCTATGGCACAAACAATACAAGAAGAACGACTTAGATGGGTACTCCCCATCATCAATAAAGAGCTTCGATTGG
>JAKBUF010000002.1 GCA_021844025.1 bacterium
TTTCACATGGCTGTTTTTTGAATACTGGTACGTGGCACCAGCCATCACTCTTGATGACTCAAATTTTGCAGGTACGATAGACTCATCGTTTGTCATGTATGACGCCTGCCACAAGAAATTCGCCTGTAACCAAACACTGAAATTGCTCATTATTATTGCCTGGTTCTGAATATAAAATTCAGCGATCATGTTTTCCATTTTTTCTGGCCTTCTCACCACACCCCCCTCTAAATTTACTAGGGGATGGATTTTACCACGGGCTATTAATCCAAAACCCGTTTCGGTTCCGCGGGTTTGTATAAAAGCACCGAAAATTCCAAGCGCATCAATGGACGCAGATATGTTTCTTGTACCATTACAGTCAAAAACGGAAACATAAAATGTCATGGTTTGCTTTCCCCTAAAATCACGAGTTACATAGGTAGCTCCAATACCATCATTTAACACAGTGAACGTATTCACTGACACCGGATACGATGTCTGAGACATGGTGTGTGGAGCGGGATATAACCACCACACTGGATCTAAAAATCTCCCGGCGGTGATGGTTAGATCACCAAAAGTTTTCGAGACATTGGCAAGCTGTAACTTGCCACTTGAAAAATCGTGGCGAAATTGAACTTTGATTTCAGAGTTTGATAGGTCTACATGCAAACGCATGTAGTCAAACTTGAATTGCTCTCTATCAACGTTTCTCGTCGGGACATTCAACCCAGCAAAAACGTGAATGCCATCAATATTGGGGAGTTGGTTCTGGGCAGACAGTGAACCAGATACGAAAATTGCAAACAAAACCAGTAATACCTTTCTCATTTTTTTCTCCGTTGTTAATTTAGTTGTTGCGCGGGTGTACAGAACGAGTATAAACTCTTTCCACACAACCCCGTCACAACTAAATTGTTTTTCAATGTTCTGTATGGGTATTATAGCATACAAATGTACTAAAGTCAATACCCTCTTTTTAGTAAGAAAAAGGCGTCTTTTTTCTAAAGGCGCCTTGGTGGCAGGGATGAATTAAATACCCTTTTTAGAAATTCTCGTTGGGGAATTTTGGTATTATCCCCCAGAAAAATTTTTCCTTGTTCTATATTCTTTCGAACACATTCGCGAATTCTTTTTTTCGTTGCATGTGCTTTAAGGAGAGATTCTAGACGCATCCACTCTCCCAAATATAAAATTCCAACTCGCCCTGTAATAAAATCAGAAACAACCATTCCTTTTTGGCGAGAAGATATTTTCCCTTGAGATAGGATGAGAAATCTACGTTCCACTTTTTTTCTCGTATTCACTTTTTACTCCTACTTTGTTTAGAAAAGTCCTGCAAAAGATTATAGAAATAAATTAGTTTGAATACAATATATCTCCTGTGGATATCACGCTTTATCTTGTAGATCTGCTGTCCTATGTGATATAATTGAGGTATGATTACATATACCGCATCAACTAAAAATAAGGTGGTTCATCTTAGAAAACAAGGACTTAGTTACGGAGAGATTCATAAGAGAACGGGAGTTTCTAAAAGTCTACTTAGTTCATGGTTAAAGAACATTCGTTTGTCTAAGACACAAAAGGAAAGGTTATATACAAAACAAATACAAATTCTTTCCAAGGGAACCCAATCACAAAAAGAACGGAGAAAAAGAGAGGTAGAATCTATTATACAAGAAGCAAAAAAACAGATAATTTTACCTCCCTCCGAACAGACCTTTTTATTGTTTGGTGCCGCTATTTATTGGGGAGAAGGATCAAAAAGCAATCTACTTCAAGTAACTAATTCTGATCCACGTCTAATACTATTTATGGTCCGGTGGATAGAAAAAGTATTCAAAGTTTCAAGAACAAATCTGCACGCAAGACTAAATATATATCCCCAACAAAACGAATCTACTATAAAGAAGTTTTGGTCGGAGTTAACCGGAATTCCTACAAAAAATTTTGGAAAAAGTTATATAAAGCCGCTTAGTACCGGATACAGAAAAAATAATTTGTATTATGGAACCATACGAATAGAAACTCCTCGGAGTGGGAATTTTTTACATACAGTGTACGGTTGGACACAAGCTATATTAGAACAAGAAGATGCCCGAGCAAAGAATATAGAGAAACGGTGGATTCGTTTGACAAAAAAGGTTCGCCCCGTTAACCTATAAAAATAAAGCCCTCATAACTCAACTGGTAGAGTAACGCCCTCTTAAGGCGAGAGTTCTAGGTTCAAATCCTAGTGGGGGCACAAGTTTTGAAAGTTTTTTACAATTAGTGCGGGTGTAGTACAGTGGTTAGTACGCGTGCTTGCCAAGCACGATACGGCGGTTCGACTCCGCTCATCCGCTCCAAGATTAGGCGGTCCGACGTGCCCCGTATACAACTTTGTTGTTATTCGGGGTTCCGCTTACCCGCTCCAGATATATACAAAAATATCCCACCGTTATGGGATATTTTAATTAGTAATTACGAAACACGACTCACTCATCACTGATCTTTACCAATTCTGCGCTGGAAATGCTCCCTTAATACCATTTTCTTCTTTATTTAGTTCCAAGACTTCATCCCCCTGAATGGTAATTTTACGAAATAGTGTATACATAGACGAAACATCTTTTTGCATGTTTTCAAGCGCAATACTCACATCATCTAGTGAAACAGCCACCGCAGGATCCTGCAGGGCATTTTGTAATTGATGTGCGGTGGTATCTATTTTTTGCATAAGAGTAACCGCTCCCGAAAATACTCCCTCAACAAAAGTGATGTCTTTGCCCTGATTTTTAGCGGCTATGATTTTATTTTGAATTGTTTGAAACCGAGAAGAGATTAATTGCTGAGTAGTGCGTTGAAAATATCCTATGTATACACTCAACACCGCTCGCTTGAGAGCAACTCCCTCAGTAGTACGGAAAGTATATAAATTTGAAGCTAACGTACGTAAGTCCGCAGATGATTGAGCAGAAGCAATGTCGTTTTTATATCCGGTATACACTACCACATGTTGCGTAATACGATCCAATAATGCACTCGCGATTGCTGGATTGAATATATCGGTTCTCTGTTCAATGGTGGTTTGTAATTGTGAAAGATATTCTAAAAAGGTATCTACTACCGAACCAAGAAATTGTTGCTGTTTAATAAATACAACCGGATTGGTGTCGGTTATTTGAGTGGCTACTGTGTCATTTATAGCTGGTTGTGATTGAGTTGGTACGGGAACATACGCTGACTCCTGCGCAAAAACAGGAGTTCCTATTAAACCCAATAAACCAAAACCAACACTGTATATAATAATTGCTTTTGTTGAAATAATTTGTTTCATGGTGTGTTTAAGGAGTTGTAGTGGCGTTTAGAGTTGAAGAAGATTCAAAATTCTTAAGCGACTGGTCAGCACTTTTGAGTGCTCGCTCGTTTGAGATGTATGCGTTTACATCTTGTGCCGCTTTATGATTTTGTTGCTCTTCTTGCCCCATGGTGCGCAACTGCTCTACTTGATTCTGTTCCCGACTAAATGGGTTGGTTATTGACAGTACCACCCCCACTAAAACCGCTACCCCTAGTAACCATATATAAATGGCTCGTTTCTTGTTTTTCGGGGTTGCCTGAGTTTCCGAGGTCATATGATCCATAAAAGCTAGGAATTATGCGTGTTATTACACGCCAGGGTAGTATAGCACATAACAAGCTAAAAATCCATTCCCGGCGACTTGGGGCCATTTTTACAGAGCTTGGGTAATACGTAATAGATTTTGCTGTACATATGCCTTATAGGGCCAAATATCAGAAAAGTCTCCCGTGGGGTCCAAAACCACAATACGTCGGGCACTATCGGGGTATAGTTTCTTAATATCATCAAAGGGTAAACTAAGATCCCCCACCACTATAGCGCGCTTATGTTTTTTTAAATAATCGGCTATGGACGCAATAGATGCGATTTTTTCTTGAGCACTCTGAATAGGATCGATGGTTTGAACAATATGTCCATTATATTCGGTAATAACCTCCTGCCATCCATCTCCCCACGTAATAACAGGGGCTACCCGTAAGTTAGACATAGGGTCCTTTACCGAACCATACACATTGTCCAACTGATACGCCACCGCATATGCATTATTCAAATATTCAACCTTATGAACTGGATCAGCTTCACTTAATATTTTTGCAATTGCCCGTGCTAAATCTTTTCCCCCTTGAGTAGAGAGCCAGTAGTACCCCTTATCTGCTCCCATTATAACGGGAGGTGCTTGGGTAGAAGGAGCTTGGGGAGAATCTTGATCAATAGAAGTACCAATATATGAATCTAAAAATACTTTTATCGGAGTAGAATCACGTGATCCACATATTTCTTGTATCCATCCGTCTAGTTGCGTATTGAGTCCAAAAAATACCGACGATTTATCACAAAGAGTTAACGGCGTTTCATCTATTTGGGCGGGAGGAGGTAATACCACCGTAGTTACATATGACCCCCCTATCTCTTGAATGAGGTTTGCTAAAAACTGATGCGATGCTCCTATCCGTAAAATGGGAGCGGGCGCGTCAATGGGACCCACTACCGTCTCGGGTTGTGGAAATAAAAGATGCCACACCACGAATAACCCAAGCACTATTAAAAATACGGCCCCAAAAAGAAGTCCATGATATACAACTCTTTTTGAAATGCGCTTAATCATAGTGTGGTTGATGAAGAAGCATCAATAGGAATAATTCCTGAAGAAAATAGTATTGGTAATGGATCTTCATATCCAAAATCGGTTGGGTTAGAACTCGTATACCCAATGCATTGTGTCTTTTTCCCAGAGGGCAATATACACTCGTTGGGAATTGGAGATGCAAGTATGGGTTTATCTTTAATTTCAAAATGTAAATGAATATCTGGGTCCCCAACCGCATTACATCCGTCATCTCCCACGTGCCAATATGCACATCCATAACCCGTGTTGCCTATAGTTCCTAATATTTCTCCAGACGTAACTGTTTTGCCCGTATAGAGAATTGGGCTTATGGCTGCTAAATGCCCGTACAATGCGTAGCGTGTTACTCCCTGTAGTTCGTGTTTTATAATAACCACATTCCCCAGTCCCCCATCGTCTTCTCCATTATGAACCAGAAGCGCAACGGTGCCCGACGCAATCGCATACGCAGAAAGGTCGGTTGCGTCTTGTTTGGGAGCAAAATCAACGCCGGTATGTTGTATGTAATTTTCTTGTTTATCTTCGTGCCATGTCCATTCTGTTTTTAGTGGAGAGTTAAATCGTTGTCGAATCCAAAACTGATTCGTATGTACGGGTGATGCTAAAGAATCTTGTGTGTGGGCATCGTCTAATGACAAATATGACACCACCGCATCTGTGCGCTGTGCGGTAGTATAAAAATCTTGCGCCACTGGATCAGATAGTCGAATACAACCACCAGAGAATTTGCTCGTAACCCGATCACCATTGGTGTAATACGGAATCGCATGAATAAAAAAATCTTCATATAATTGTACCGCATGCTCCATCCATACCGGAAAAATAGACGACATAAATTTTTCTCGTTTTACCCCAATCTCAAAATATCCCGTGGGGGTTTGAAACCATTTACCATATGGCGCTTGATATGCAATGGGAAATGTTTTTTCCAATATACCATGCTGGAAAAAGAGAATGACATTATGAGTAAGGTCAATTTGAAACAATCGCAAACGATTTATAAGCGGTAGTTCTCCACACCACCGTTGGTCGGCAGTGTTATATAAAACCGTGTTTTGGTCACACACCCAGGGAATATATTGGACAGTAGTAGAGGCAAGATTTGTCGTTGTTGCGTGTGGTGGTAAAGTTACCGGAACCAAAACCGACGATCGTTGCCGTGACACAAGAGAAAAAATCACAAACGCACCAATACCCGCAACAGCTACGATTAAATACGGAACAATGAATAGTGGGCGCTTGTGCATACGCTTTATCATAAATGAATGTTTCTATGCCCGCAATACTTATGGGATAACCGTTCCCGGATTTTTTTCTTGTGCCCACTCTACCACACGAGAGAGCGGAGTAGTGATTGCATCAACCGAGAACGAAGGGGTTGAAGTTGCCGTATAAAGAGTTACTACAACCGGCGAAGGATTTGCGTGCAGCGCATCAACGGGAATTGCCACTGATGAAATGAGCCCCCCTACCATGCATAAACGCCACGGGGTTTGCGCGGGAGTATATTGCGTATAGACGGGCGATCCTAACAACGTCGACATGAGCGGAGCTAAAACATTAGATTGAAATATTATTTTGTATTCCCGATCACACGAAGAAGCAGGAGAAACAAATGGAGAAAGATTTGTGTATGGTGTTTGCGCTAAAGCAAATGATTGTATGGCGCGTAACGGATCTATCTGTGTAAATGAGTGAAATATTCCCAACGATAATACGGCATCACTAAAGCCGAATGCGCGCAACAGATGCACCTCCGCTGGCGCGGTTGAAAATTGTATCCACCGATTGTAGAGAAATGGATAGGGTAACGGGCCCTGAGCAATATACATATATAAGGTATCGTGGCTATCGTGCACAATTGTAAACTGCCATGGGATCAGAGAATTTTTCTGCAAGAACATATCTATGCTTGCCTGAGGAGTGGGCTTTGAAACTACAGCCCCTCGCGCCGATACGGTGAGTGTATCTGAATTTGGTAATGAGAAAGTAGTAGTTGCCACTTTGTATGCAAGCACCGGCACTTGTGATAAAGAAGTGAGCGCGCGATTAACTTGAGTTGTGTCTGCGGTTTGATACGCCCCAATTCCGGCTCCCAATGCCACCAATAGACTTACGATACCACCACCAATAGCAATCGCAGCGCGACGGTGAGTTTTTGCCCATATTCGTATTCGGGTGGTTTTTGAAATTTGTGCGGTTGTGGGAAGTGTTTGTTGTAACAGTAAATCTTTTACACTTTTAATCCCTGCTTGTTCCAATACCACCGAGGCATCACGAGTCAGTAATCCCGCGTAATATAATTCATTAAACACCCGCTCAACATCGGAGGTGCTATGTCCTTGAGAAACCAGTGAACGAACTATCTCTCCCCGAGCAATTCCCCGGTGAGCCATATTAATAATTAATTGGTGCAATGCTTCATCGTTCATATTACTGGTACGGTGGTATTAGGAAAAATAATTAATACCAATAGCATTTTTTACCTGCGCCATAGTTTGTGCTGCCACTTCACGCGCCCGCTTGGTTCCTTCTTCTAACATACGCATGACCTGCGCGGGATCTTTTGCGTAGGTTTCTCGTTTCTCTCGTATGGGAGCAATAATTGTTTCCAGAACTTCTATTAAACGTTTTTTAATAGTAACATCCCCCAGTCCTCCGGTGCGATATTGTTCTTTTAATGCAGCAACTTCTTCGTGACGTGGGTCAAACACATCTAAATATGAAAACACTACATTCCCCTCCACGTGCCCTGGATCAGTTGCCTTAATGTGCTCAGGGTCGGTATACATTTCCATGACCTTCTTTTCAATATCGTGTTTTGAATCAGAAAGATAAATAGCATTCCCCAATGACTTACTCATTTTTGCTTTACCGTCTATTCCCATTAAACGGGGGGTATGAGACGCTAACATGGACACCTTTTCAAAGACCGGGCCGTAGAGCCGATTAAACTTTTCAACAATTTCATTTGTTTGCTCAATCATGGGAGACTGATCTTCTCCTGCGGGCACCACGCGAGCTTGAAATGCTAAAATATCTGCTGCCTGATTAATAGGGTGCATGTAAAATCCCGCGGGAACCGAAGTATCAAATCCTTTTTCTTTCATTTCTGTTTTTACCGTTGGATTTTGCCCCAATCGCGACACAGTTACTAAATTCAAAAAATATATAGTAAGCTCGGCTATTTCGGGAATCATAGACTGCACAAAAATAGTAGTCTTTTGAGGATCCAGTCCAACCGCTAAATAATCAAGCGCTACTTCATATATATTGTCTTTGATTTTTTGCGGATCTTGCGCATTTGCAGAAAGTCCCTGTACATCGGCTATCATTACATATTGTTCATGTGTATCTTGCAACACTAAACGATTTTGCAACGAGCCCACAAAATGACCCAGGTGTAATTTACCTGTGGGACGATCTCCCGTAAGCGCGCGTAATTTAATTTCTTTACTCATATGTGTATTGTATCGCATTTACACGTGTTGAGCAAAAAACCACCACAAATGACTGCGGGTGATTTTAAAAATATACACATACTATCTTCCGGTAGTTGTGCTTGTGGTAGGAGAAGTATTTTGAGTAATTCCCAATTTTGAAAGATCCCCTACATTAAACTGCACCACTGAAGTTTGTTGCGCTTGGGTGTCAATCGCCGAGTTTACCGTTTGAGATAAAAATGAAATAGAACCAATGAATATCCATAGAACCACAATTAGTAGAACAACTCCGGTTCCCACAAATAATATATCGTTTTTCTTACGATGAAAAAATTCTTTATTAAAAATAATTGATTTCGGAAGAAATGACATAGTAAAACAATTAGTCGTGGAAAAATACTTTACCCGACACAAAGAATCGTGAAACGGCCGCGTTATTAGTAATACCCGTAGTTAAGTCAAATGATTGAATTTGCAAAGCGTAGTACGATCGTTCAATTTCTTGTAAGAACAAAAGAATGTCTTTGGCGTTTCCTTCAAGGGTCGCCGAAAAACCAATTGAAGCAATGCCATTTTGTTGCGGAGTCGTTTCACCAGCGGCGTTAAATGAAAACGCAATAGATACATTGTCTTTAAGTGCGCGGGTTTGTAATTCCTTTGACAACAAAACAATATCATCTTTTTTGGGAACCAATGCTTGCACTTGGGTGCTGTATTGTTTGGCAACATCCCAATCTTTTATGAGCAGCGCGAGCCCCTGAGAGGCTTGCGTGTACGAATTGCGGCGCTGTGCTAATTCCTGAATAACTTGAGATTCATGATTAATGTTCGCGCGAAACAGCAGTAAAAAAACCGCCAACAACACGATCACTATTCCCGTACTTACTCCGCTTCGTATGATGTGTTTCTTAAAATCCGACATATATTCCGTGTGTTACCTTACCAATTCATGTATACTAAGCAGTATATACCTCATGCTAGAAAAAAACAATTTTCCTATACAGCATGCTGACTCATTAGAAACTTGTTTTCCTGTTTATTTGCGTTCGCTCACACGTCCAGTCGCTCGTTTGTATTGGCGTGGCGATTTATCTGCCACCTGTCCACGCATTGCTATAGTAGGAACGCGCAAAGCATCTCCCGAAGGTAAAAAAATGGCGTATCATATTGCCTACACACTTGCGCGGGCCGGGTGGTGTGTAGTAAGTGGACTTGCGTTTGGTATTGATGCGGCAGCTCATCAAGGAGCCTTGGCCGCAGGAGGAATTACCTGGGCAGTATTGGCACATGGACTTGATACTATTCAACCCAAAAATAATGCCGCGCTTGCTCACACCATACTAAACCAAAATGGCTGTCTTATTTCTGAGTACCCCGCAGGGACACCACCTCTTCCTCATCGTTTTTTGGAACGCAACAGAATTGTGAGCGGGCTGTGCGAGGCGGTTATTGTTATTGAGGCACCACGAGCTTCAGGATCACTTGCCACAGCGCACCACGCACACGAACAACACAAACCGGTATTTGTGTTTCCTGGCCCCGCGACCAGTCCCTTGTACGCGGGATCCCATGAACTTATTCGCCAGGGCGCCCGTTTGGTACGAAATAGCGATGACATTCTACAAGATCTTGCCTCATATACCACGCAGACCGCGCTCCCCTCTATTCAAAAACACCAGTCCACCGCTTCACTACAACCCCTTGAAGAAAAAATTTTAGCTCATTTACGCGCTCATAAAAAAACGTTATCCATTGATACTCTCATAGATGAACTGGGAATTGCTTACCATGAAATTCAACCCGCGCTTGCGTCTTTATGTTCCACGCAACACATAAAAGAAATTGGTCCACAACAATATGAGGCATAATATCAATATTTGCCTATTACGCTGAAATACGATATAACCAATTTATCATCACCTCATGAAACTACTTATTGTAGAAAGTCCCACAAAAGCAAAAACAATCACCAAATATTTGGGGAAAGAGTTTGAAGTGCGCGCGAGCATTGGACACATTCGCGATCTTCCAAAATCAAATAAAAACGCGGTTGATGTTGCCGCGGGGTTTGTTCCGCATTATGAAATTCCTAAAGAAAAACAACCGGTTGTTCACGAACTACAACAATTAGCAAAAAAATCATCCGAGATTATTTTAGCAACCGACCCTGACCGAGAAGGAGAAGCAATTGCGTGGCATATAACACAAGCGCTTGCGCTTGCGAAGGAAAAAGAAGAAAGAAAAAAGGAGAAGGAGCCGATCGTGCACCGGATTGCATTCCACGAAATAACTGAGTCGGCAATAAAAGATGCCCTCAAACATCCCCGAGATATAGATTCACATTTAGTAAAAGCTCAGGAGGCGCGCCGGGTGTTAGATA
Source organism: bacterium (assembly GCA_021844025.1). Taxonomy (GTDB): domain Bacteria; phylum Patescibacteriota; class Minisyncoccia; order UBA6257; family JAGOQP01; genus JAKBUF01. The sequence continues at coordinate 10,500 of JAKBUF010000002.1, forward strand.
GATTATTCGGGTACGATTTAAGCGGTTTATTGTGGAAAAAATTACGGTATGGACTTTCTGCTGGGCGCGTACAATCACCCGCTCTACGTATATTAGTTGAACGCGAAAAAGAAATTCGCGCTTTTGTACCACAACCCTATTGGGTTATTACCGCAACTGGCATTACTCAAAAAAAGAAAAAAATTCCTCTTATCTGTGAAGAACAACCCACCACCCAAGAGACGACCGATGACATTGTAAAACATGCGCATACGGGAAGTTGGCATATTTCCGATATTACTACCACTCGTACTCGTCGAGCACCACGAGCTCCCTTTACCACCTCTACCCTACAACAGGCCGCTTCATCACGGTTGGGATATTCTCCCAGTATTACCATGCGGCTTGCTCAAAAATTGTATGAGGCGGGGCATATTACCTATATGCGCACCGACAGTACTACTATTAGTACTCAAGCACAACACGAATTACTTGATTACATTACTAAAAAATACGGGGGTTCCTATGCTACCGCGCGAGTGTACACCACAAAAGTCAAAAATGCACAGGAAGCGCATGAGGCAATTCGTCCCACCAATATTAAAAACGCCACGGCAGGATCAACCCCTCAAGAAAAGAAATTATACGCACTTATTACATCCCGCACACTCGCAAGTCAAATGAGCGATGCGGAATTAGAGAAAACAAAAATTATTGTGACTCATACCAAAGAAAAGCTTCCCGCTTTTGTTTCTCAGGGAGCTTATGTTCTATTTGATGGTTGGTTGCGAATTGATCCTGAGTCACACGATGAAGAAGTTATTTTACCTGAGGTATCAAAACATGATTCGGTAACACTTACCAATATTGAAGCGCAACGCAAAGAGACTGAGCCACCGCATCGGTACTCGGAAGCGGGGCTTATTAAAGAACTGGAAAAACGAGGTATTGGTAGACCAAGCACCTATGCTTCTATTATTAAAACAATCATTGATCGGGGGTATGTTGAAAAAGAAAGCCGTTCATTACGCCCAACTCAAACCGGTGAGGTGGTAACCGATTTCCTGCAAAAATATTTTGCTTCATATATCAGTGATTCATTCACGGCAGAAATGGAAGATGAGCTTGATGATATTGCAAATGGAAAACGAGAATACACCACCACCCTTACCTCATTTTATAAACCCTTTAGTAAAGACATTTCGTCTAAAAAAGACATTCCTAAATTAACAAATTTGGGAGATGCCCCAGATCATATTGTGTGTCCGGTGTGCAATGGACCCATGATTATTAAACTGGGGCGTGGCGGAAGTTTTTATAGTTGTGCTCGATTTCCCGAGTGCTTAGGCGCCCGCACTTTGGAAGGCACTGTTTTAGAAGCCCCAAAAGAAATTGGAGAAGATTGCCCCAAGTGTAAAGAGGGAAAGCTGGTACAACGAGAAGGCAAATTTGGCACCTTTATTGCGTGCAGTCGGTATCCGAAATGTAAGTTTATTAAAAAAGATCCAAATGGGGAGCAAAAAAATGACACCGGTGTTCCCTGCCCCGTGTGTAAAAAGGGAACTATGCTTGAGCGGCGCGGAAGGTTTGGACCATTTTATAGTTGCTCACAATACCCCGATTGCACCTATATTATTAAATCAAAACCAACTGGAAATATTTGTTCGCTTTGTGGATCACTTATGATGCAAGGTACAAAAACAATTCCCGAACGATGCTCAAATAAAAAGTGTCCCAATCACAATCCGCATAAATTAAAAAAATAATAGTATGAATGAGAGCGCGTTTCTAAACGCCATTATTCAAGAATACAAAAAGTATCACACACTCAACGCCCAAGACGATCGTTTGATACGTGAGGCGTTTGCGTTTGCTCAAAAATCTCACCATAACCAGAAACGGGCGAGTGGAGATCCATACATGACTCATGTAGCGTCCACTGCTCTACAACTTGCTCGTTGGAAACTAGACATTCCCTCAATTGTATCGGGGTTGCTACATGATGTTATTGAAGATTGCGGGATTAGCCCCCAGATTATTCAAAGAGATTTTGGAGCTGAAATATTATTTTTAATAGAAGGGGTCACTAAGCTAGGAACCTTACAATATCAGGGTACGCAACGCACCATTGAGTCCTTACGAAAAATGATGCTTGCTATTACTCACGACCTACGTGTGTTATTTATAAAACTTGCCGACCGATTGCATAATATGAAAACCTTGGGGCACTTACCTCAGGCAAAACAGCACCGTATCGCCTTAGAAACAACTGAAATATATGCTCCCCTTGCCTCACGACTGGGCATGCAGAGTCTTGCGGGAGAATTGGAGGATTTAGCATTCCCTTATTTACACCCAACTCAATATCAGTGGATACGAAAAAATATTACGAGCTCATATGAGGAACGTTTGCGATACGTGCAACGAGTACAACACGAAATTGAATCTCAGTTACATGCGGCACGTATTTATCCTATTCAAGTAGACAGTCGCGCCAAACGGATTTCCAGTTTATACAAAAAACTACTCCGTAATGACATGGATATTGACCGCATTTACGATCTGGTTGCCTTGCGCATTATGGTGCGTACCGTTGAAGAGTGTTACTTGGTACTGGGAATTATTCATCATATCTGGAAACCGCTTCCGGGACGTATTAAAGATTACATTGCGCTTCCGAAAATGAATGGGTATCAGAGTTTACACACTACTGTGTTTTGTATTGATAACCGCCCCACTGAGTTTCAAATTCGCACCCAAGACATGCATGAGCAAGCAGAAAACGGTGCGGCGGCTCATTGGTTCTATGAAACACAAAAGCAGTCTCGTTTATATCAACAACATAAAGTAGGAGTTGCCGACCAGAAAGAAACATCTATTGTGAAACAATTACAAGAGTGGCAAAAGCAATTTCCGGGTTCTCAAGAATTTGTAGATGCGCTTAAACTAGATGTGTTTTCTGATCGTATTTTCGTACTTACTCCCAAGGGAGAAGTTATTGATCTTCCCGCCGAATCAACGCCGGTTGATTTTGCGTATCGCATTCACACACAAGTAGGAGATTCTTGCGTGGGAGCAAAAGTAAACGCCAAAATCGTGCACCTGGATTATTCCTTACAATCAGGAGATATAGTTGAGATTCTTACTCAAAAAAATAAAAAACCCTCTGAATCATGGATGCATTTTGTGAAAACTCGGTACGCCATGAAAAAGATAAAAAATGCCATGCGTAAAAAGATGGCCATCCCTCAAAAAACCGAGTACCGTATTATCTGCCAAAATCGTATTGGTATGGCAAAAGATATTCTCGCAATGCTTTCACGCAACCATATCTCTGTTATTAATATTTCCATGACTGAAAATGGACACTTTGCAACGATTCGCTTGGTAGTAGCTATTACCACCCGAGAACGCGCAGAACAGGTGTTTCTGAAACTTCGTAAAATAGAGGGAGTAAAGGAGATTAGTTTTAAGCTTATTGGTTAAGATAAACTCCCCGCTTGCTATCATGTTGATCAAATGTCTCACTAAAGTGGGTTTCTTTCGTTTGTGGATCGGTTAAATAATATACATATGGGCTTGTTTGCGGATTAAATGCCGCCTGCAATGATTCACGAGAAGGAGTGGCAATGGGAGTCGGGGGAAGTCCTTTATGTAGGTAGGTGTTGTAGGGACCGTCTGTCTTGAAATCATTTTTGGTGAGTACGCATGAACCCGTATCACGCACACATGCTCCATATAAAACCGATGCATCAATTTGTAGAGGCATACCCATTGCTAAACGTTTATATATAATTCCCGCAACGAGTTGTTTGTCATGGTATGTAGTCACTTCTTTTTCTAGCAAAGAAGCAATAATTATTTTTTTATACATATCTGCATCCGTATATATACTTCCTTTTGAAAATTCAACTAGCCAACTTTCAAACTCACGTGCCATAGTTTGCGCAACCGCATATGCGTTACTCCCCCGATAAAACCGATACGTATCTGGAGCCAATATACCCTCCAACGTAGTCGCACGAGAACACACCGAACACACCAGCCGTAGTGACTGGGGAAGAATTTTTACAAGATCCCCAGAGGTAATTATTCCACTTTGCGCGAGTCGCGCGTCTATATCCTGAACGCGCATACCTGGAACTATGGTGACCAATACTTCCTGTGGGCCTGCCACCAACATATGAATTAAACTAGCGTTTGATCTAGGAGTAAATTGATACAACCCTGGTTTTAAATTATGCAATTCTCCCATAAAGAGCGTTTGCACAAAAAATAACAACGGAGAACGAATAATGTGTTGCTGAGAAAGTGTTTGTGCAATGTCCCATGCACCTTGTCCCTTTTGAATCTCAACCGAGGCTTGTTGATGCAAGGGAACCGCTTGTGCGTATGCTAAAACACCAACGGTAATAGCAACCATGCTTATAAATACAATGATAATAAATGGACGCATAATAATTGAATGGTTAGCGGTTAGCGTTGAGCGATTAGTGGTACATAGTATGCAAGACAACGTAACCAACGCATATCACGAGCCACTAATCACTATTCACTGAGTAACTATTTTTTTACATAAAAAGACTGGATAACTCCGACCAGCATGAGATTTACCAGTATACTTGAACCCCCATAACTTACAAACGGAAACGTTACTCCCACCACTGGTAGCACCCCAACAACCGATCCCACATTTAATATAAACTGAATGAGAAACAAAACCACAGTTCCCAAACATAAAAACTTTGCTACGTTTCCGTCAACTAACATGCCAATGCGCAATAATCGTATTATCAGCCATAGAAACGCTCCCAGCACCACTACTGCCGCAATTGCGCCTCCCTCTTCGGTAATGGCGGCAAAAATAAAATCGGTCTGTGCTTCGGGTAAGAACCCAAGTTGTGTTTGGGTTCCTTGTCCAAAGCCCCGTCCAGTAAGTCCTCCTGCGCCTATAGCTATTTTTGATTGAATCACATTATAATTTGCTCCCAAGGGGTCTTGCTGTGGCTGAAACAAACCAATAATACGATCTTTTTGATACTCCTTGAATACCGACGTCCACAATAAAGCAAAAGCTATAACAAAAAATAATCCCGCAATAATCAGTCGCCGCAGTGGAATACCAGACACCAACAAAAACCCAAGCCATATTCCCATAATAATAAGAGCTGATCCCATGTCAGGTTGTGCCGCAATAATTAATGCGGGCAAGACAGCATACAATAACGATCCAATAATAATTTTCCAGCGCGCAATACCAATGTGTCGCTTAGCAAAAAATACCGCGAGCACCGCAATAAGAGCAAGTTTTGCCAGCTCAGAAGGCTGAAATTGAAATGGGCCCAATAATAACCATGCACGGTTTCCATTAATACGCGGAGCAATAACAAAGGTAATAAGTAGCAGAGCAATAGTAATACTGTATATGATGTTACTTACACTCGCGTGCCCAAAAAATGACCGTAGATCTAACACGGTAAATAATGCCACAAACCCAAGCCCAATCACTATCCACAATAATTGTTTATAAAATAACTCTGGTCGCGCGCTCGCAAGCGAAAGTAGGCCCGCGCTTAATAAAATTCCCAGCGCAGCCCATAATTTCCAATCAATATTTCTTATGGTAGAGCGAATAAAAGACATAATATTAAAATTTACAGTTTCCAATTATCAATGATCAATATATTTAAAAATTGAAAATTAAATGAAAATTGGAAATTGCCGTGCCCTGTAGAGAATTTATTCTTCTACTGGGGTTGAAAGTTATCAAGTAATTTCTTTATAACTTTAGAACTTTCAACTTGATAACTCATAGGTTCATTGTTCCATCCGCTTGTAGTGGATACATGTTTTGTGACGACTGATGCCGTATTCCTGCCGCTAACGCAATCATTGCCGCGTTATCTTGGCAATACATAAGCGGAGGTACTATAACAGTAGCCTGGGGAAGCGCAACTTGCAATAATTCGGAAAGTTTTTTATTTGCCGCTACTCCCCCACCCACACACACGGTTTGCGCTTGGTATTCTTGCGCGGCACGCGCAACTTTTGCAACCAATGGCGCAAACGCCGCTTCTTGAAATGATGCGGAAATATCTTTTTGTAATTGAATGGGAATTTTTTTCTTTTTGAAAACCGCGGAAGGTGAATAATTATCTACATTCACTCCCTGCGAGCGTAGGTAATATAATACGGCGGTTTTTAGCCCCGCGTAACTAAAATTATAATTTTTTTGATGTATCATGGGGCGAGGAAATTGGATTGCTTCTTTATTTCCTTCCTGCGCCAACTGTTCAATAAGCGCTCCCCCAGGATACGGCAAACCTAATAAACGCGCCACCTTATCAAATGACTCCCCCACCGCATCGTCAACCGTTTCCCCTAACTTTTCGTATTTGGTAAGTGAATGCAATACCCCTAAAATGGTATGCCCGCCACTCACGATAAGAGAAATCATGGGAAATAAGTGGTTAGTGGTTTTCTCTTTTTTGAGATTTTGAGTTTCGGATTTAATTGAAAATTGGAAATTGCTGCCCCCTGTAGTGAACTTTGTTCTACTACTGGGGAAAATTGGAAATTCAGTTTTCTCTGCTAAGAGAAAACTGTAGAGATGTCCCTCTAAATGGTTCGCTCCCACCAGAGGAATGCTCTTTTTAAAATATGTCTCGTGAATTTCTTGCGCAAATTGAATTCCTGTCCACAGTGCCGGCTCAAGTCCGGGACCAACCGTCACTGCCAATAAGTCAATCTCTTTATTTTTTACCTCTTTTATTTTTTGCATCTGTCTCCATAAAATCGGCAAATTTTTAATATGCTCTCGTTTTGCCAATGTAGGGACCACACCCCCAAACGGCGCGTGTAACTTTATTTGTGATGCCACTAAATTTTTCTCCACCGTAACTATAGGTAAAATATATTTTCCTTCTTTGTCCGCTTTTATCCGCGTTGCATCCGCATGCATCTGCGTCACTTGTACAAGTGAGAAAGAAGTCTCATCACAACTCGTCTCTATGGCCAAAATCCTCATATCAGTAGCATACAACGCTAAAACCAAAAACTCAAAAAGAGCCCCGGCAAATTTTTCGGATGTACCTAGAAAATTTGCACAAAGCTTAATCATCAACTCCACACAATGCACGCCATGGCGTGCATTGTGTGGAGTACTACAATCGGGATTAAAATATATTCCCCTAAGCAACTTCCAAGATATAAAATAACTACCGTATCACCCCTCCCCCCAGTACTGCCCCCTTTTTATCATAAAACACCACCGACTGACCTTCAGTTGGGAAAAGTTTATATTGGCTCTTTTTTTCTGGGTATATAGTTAATACCTCCTCACGCATAATTACCCGTGCCTTAAATAAGGGCTGACGATACCGCACACGAGCAAACACAAAAACCTCTTCCCTGTTTTGTAATTTATTTTTAAAATTCTCGTCTAAGAAATTTATTTGCTTGGCAGTAAAAATACTTGTATACAATGCCACATCTCCTTCCGGAGCCACCGTAATGGTATTTTTGTGCACGTCACGTGCTACTACAAACAACTCATGCCCCGTTGCATTATGAAATCCGTGCCGTTGCCCTAAGGTGTATAAAACTGCTCCCTCATGTGTACCAATTTTTTTCCCGCTAGTATCTATTACATCTCCCTGGCCATAGGGAATGTGTTGTTTAAGAAAATCAACAAACGAAAATTTTCCTAAAAAACAAACTCCCTGTGAATCTTTTTTGGTTGCGGTAAATAGCCCCGCCTTTTTTGCCAACGCGCGAACACGAGATTTTTTCAGTCCGCCAATTGGGAATAGTATCTTAGAAAATCGCTCTCGAGGTATTTGCCATAGAAAGTATGACTGATCCTTGTTTGCATCCTTCCCCGCCTGTAATTTATATTTCGGTCCAATTGAAAATTGCCTCTCTGTGGGAGGTCTACCAAAGGGAGAAAAATTGAAAATTGAAAATTCGCGACAAAGTCGCGCATAGTGCCCCGACGCAATCGCATCCGCACCTAGCTTTATAGCTGCCTCATACAACAATCCAAATTTAATTTCACTATTACATACCACGTCCGGGTTTGGCGTAATTCCCTGCGCATATCCGTCTAATAAATATTTTACCACCCGATTATAGTATTCTTGTTCAAAATCTAAAACATAAAAAGGGGTGTGTAGGGTTTCTGCCACCCGCCGCGCGTCGTGCGCTTCTCTGTCTTGGCATCCATCTACATTATACCCCCGTATAAAAACCCCAAAAACCTCATACCCTTGCTTTTTGAGCAGATACGCAGCCACCGACGAATCCACTCCGCCTGATAACGCAACGAAGACTTTAGGTTTAAGAGTGGTATCGGTATTCTTGTGTTTTGTCCAAATTCTTTCCATTTTTGTTTGATTAATCGGACCGAGCGTGGCACCCGCATTAAAGGTTCCGGGAAGGTCTTTTCTGCTGATTTCCCGTTCCTCAATTTTGTTGGGGAATGGTATTGTGGCAAAAATCTTGATCTTCTCGCCTTCTATGACCACCTCATCGATTATAAGTTTGATAATATCTTTTTTTAGCCGTTCTGTCACGATTTTTGGATCGTTTATCTTACTCAAAAATCTATGGCAAGTTCCTTGAAAAAGGTCTATTTTGGCATTTACATTGTGTTGGACATTTAGTTTGTTCATCAAACCATCTCTTTCACTGATCAACTTTTCCTCACTTAGCTCAATGTCAGTTTTCTCTTTTCTGAATTCCGGAAGCGTCATAGCTTCAGCTTTGAACGCTTCGGTGATTCTTTTCTTGGCTACTTCAAGTTTGTTAATAGCACTGTTGATATAATCCAATCTTCCCTCTATGCTTTTTGCCCGATCTTCGTTTAGGACCGACTCATCTCGAAAAGCATTGAATACTTCCTCCGGACTGCTCAAAATTGATTTGACCGCATTCCAGACTATTGGCTCTATTTGATCGGCTCGCACATATGGACTATGGCAGTTTTCCTGCGGAGTATTATTCATGCGACTTTTGCAGTAGTAATAAATAACACCGCTTTTTTCTTGATGACCGCGATAAACAAGCCCGTCTTTACCGCAACGGATCAGCCCTTGCAGTAAATAGGTTTGTTTGGTGCATCGTTTGGCAAACATCAGATTTTTTCTAGCCTGAAGCAAAGCTTTTTTATGCTGTTCCTCCGACACAATCTTTGGTATTGCTATGGGAAACCATTCCTCCCTCGGTCTTTTCAGTTGTCTGACTTTTGGCTTGCCTGTTCGTAAGTTGGCTACTTCAAGCTTCATTGTGTAATTCTTGCAACAATGCCAGCTTCCGGTATATGCCTCATTGGCCAAAACATTTCTTATTGTTACCTCGCTCCACCAGCCAATTGGGTATTTCTTCAAGCCTTTCATTTTCTTATTCTTTTCGGTGTTTTTCAGACCGTCATATTTGGTTGGGATTTTTAGCTCGAAGAGTTTTGCTTGGATTTGCCGGATATTCAGCTTATCCTCGGTATACCAGTCATAGATCATTTTTACGACTTTGGACTCGTTATCATCGAGTTCGTGTTTACCTTGTGCATAATTATATTTATAACCGAAAAGCGGCCGACCGCCGTTAAACTTCCCAGACTCAATTCTTCTTTTCATTCCTCGATGGGTTCGCTCCATAATTTTTGCTCGTTCAAATTCGCTGAATGCGCTCAGGATCGTAAAGAGTAGCTTGTCATTTGGTGTCGTACCCAATTCTCCGGTCTTGAAGTGAATGGTGATATTTTTCTTCTTCAGTTCCTCAAGAATAATAAGCTGGTTGTATGTGTCTCGACCGATTCGATCGGCATCATATACCAAAAAATACCCGACATCATCATGGGTTTTTATGTAATCCCGTAAAGCAGTAAGAGCTGGACGAATTAGAGTCGCTCCAGAGAATCCATCATCAATAAAAACCATAGATTCATCTGGGACCGGTAACTTGTGGTTGTTGGCATACTGCAACATTCCACCAATGCCGTGAATTTGAGTATCTATGGTTTGATTATTCTTTTGTTCCTCGGTGGATACCCGAGCGTATAGTACTGATTTCATATTCTTATACTTATTTTTTGATTCACAACACACCCTACTCTATTTTTGACAACAAGCTAAGTGTTAGTTGCCCACAGGTGCTTTACCGACTTTTTCCCGTCGCCACCCAGTCCAAAATCTTTTCCTCAGCTTCTTTTGGGTATTGATCTCTGGAAAGCTGTAACCGCATTTCATAGGGAATAATGTTCCAGCGATCCTCAACGGACAACTCAGCCAATTCTTCTTCACTGACGTGAATAGTTTCTTTCGGCTTGCCCTCGACCCGATCCAGTATTTCTTTTATCGCAGCTAATTTTACGGTATCGTTTGAGCTTCCCATAAGGGCAATGAGCATTTCGTTGGCTAGGCGGAAATTTTGCTCTCTGACTCTGGCTCCGGCACGGCGGATGATAGACATTGTCTCAATATGAACCTTGTCCATTTCGGCTTCATAAAGGCGATAATCCTCACAAAGTGTTCCTGATTCCTTGAACCAATCTTTGATATTTTGTTCGCTAAATATGCCATTTCTACTTTTTGGCCACTTCTTGTTTAGAGTTTCAGCAATGCTTTGATATGAATTACCCTTATATTTCAACTCCAAAGCTAGTTTATGACTCGGTGATAAGTGTTTAATTTTTGGCATAAAAAAGTGGAGTTAAGTAGAGTTTTTCTGACCTCTTTTTGGCACGATTATTGCCGGCTTTCCGTATACCCGATCAAGAATGTAGATCGCCGCCTCAAGCTTCACCATGTCGTCTTTGCTTTTTAGAAGTGAGACCAGAACCTCGGCCGCTTTTACGACATTTCTCTTGAACATATTTATGGCGTTTTCCATTTCTTCGCTGTATTTATTGTTTTTATTCATGGTTATATTTTCATTGAATTTATTAATACTTCTTTATCCCTCACCAACGCATCAAAGGACTCGGTCTCGTGTTCTTCTGCACAAGTTCGTAGATATCGAAGTTCGTCTAAGGCACTTTGTCTGTTGCACCAATCCTCGTATGTCTTGAGATTGGGACCGACCGCCCAATACGCACCGGGAATATTGTGTTTTACATATCGGCGAGATATAGCTCGAGTTTCCAGTAAGTGTTGAACTATACCGGCGTCGGTCAGTCCGGTAACGTTGTTGTATACTCGTCTGGGATTTTGGCTTTCTGGAAATTCTCGGCCACCCATTCTGAAGGTTTTTATTATTAGTTTTGGTTCGCCATAATACTCCAACGAGTTTTTAAGTGGCACAGTTTTTAACTGTTCAAGCAAAGTCTCAAAATCTCTGATCTCTTTTCTAAACTTAGGATTATCCAGATCACATCCGCTTTTTATATTCTCTTGTTTTTCAGTGTATTTCATACGATGAATTTAAAGAGGGTTTCCAGAGTATATTTCTTAAGCCAGCCGGCTTTGACTGCTTCTTGGATTTTCTTAAATCCCTCGATCAGTCGTTTATCCTCAAAGGGTTCAAGGTTCTTGGCTGGTCTGACATTTCGTCTGATAAAAGCCTCCCACTGATTTTTGGTTTGAAAATCCGGTTCGATCGTATCTGCCCAGTTGCCAATAATGCGAATATGTTTATGGGGGCTTGTCTCGCACCATTTCACAAATTCTTTGAGTGTCATCGGGACCTCGGCGATCTGTGCTTTAACTTCTTCTTTCTTCTTCAAGGGTTCTTCTTTGTGCTCAATGGTTGAACGCTTATCGTTCACCAGTTGCGCGCTTTCATTCATTGGTTGAATGCTTAAAGGTAAGCGTTCACCATTTGAACGCTTTGATTTTTCCTCGTAATGCCTGATATTCAAAGACCACAAATCAATGATCCGGTATTCGATCGTCTGCTGATTTGTCTCTCCGGTGGCTCTTTTACCGATAACCTCAATCCAACCTCGCTCGACCAGCTTTTTCTGATACTTGGCTACGGTGTTTCTTGAGCAATCCAATCTTTTAGCAATTTCCATCGCCGACATCCAGCACGTGCCTTCTTCGCCAGCCACGCGCTTCATGTATAAATAAATGGCCTGTTCGTAGACCGTCGAATGATTGACGATGTAGTTCGGGATAATCGTGAAGTATTTCCGGTCTCCGCTTTTGTCTATGATCTTGAATGGGTCGTTTCGCATAGATTTATTTTGACTCGTGCAAAAGAGCCTTGAGTTTACGGATAGCGGAAATGAAATCCCTCACACTGACTTCAGCATCCTCGGCAAAGTTATATTCATCAGTGAGTATCTGTCGGCTTGGCGAGTCAATAAACACAAAGGACCGACGATCTAAATCATCGGTTTGATCTAAACCAACCAGCTGGATACCTTTGGCCAACAAAAAACAGCTCAAATAGAAGCTGGTGGTGCTATATGTTGGCGTGTTTGATTTTTTGGTTTTCATAGTTATTTTTATTGTTAATTTGATTATTTTTATTGTTTTCCGGTTCTGGTAATGCAAGCAATAGATCCCACAGCTGACGCAGTCGGTCTTTCTTGTCTGGCGATTCCCTATAAATAAATTCCGTTTGGAATTTAGGAAATCTTTTTATTCTCATCTTGATTTTTTTACATAAAACGCAAAAAGCTCGCGATCGATTACCACAAATGTGATATCCAATCGCGAGCCCTTGAACTCGGAATCCCTTTCAGGTCTGCCCCGTGAGGCAAAAATTTATTTAGTTGTTACAGTTATTATAACATTGTCTGAAAATTCTTTGCAAGAAGATCGGCTGTGTATAAATATCATAATTAGAAAATATCGTCAGGAGAACTTTTGGCTAATTCACTTATTTCATTCTCCAACCTAGAATATTCTTCCTTAGCTTGTTCTTTGGAAATATCCTGCTCCCATTGGGAGTGCAAAAGCCCTTCAATAAAAGGACTTTTGCTTTTAAGTCTATCCTGGTGAATCCTTTCCAAAACTAAAAGTTTTTTAGTCCATTCATTTAGCTTTGGTAAATCATTGTTTAGAAGATAGTCCATCTTACTTGCAAGAAAAGTAAAATTTACAGGCACTACGGGCTGACCATTTATATATAAATCCTCAAGGCGTGTCAGCGTGTGGTTGGTAGAAATTATATTGAAATTCAGTCGGTCTATACTCATCCGATATGAAAAAACTTTGTTAGTTAAATCCAAACTACCTAACTCCATTTCGATTTCTTCAGGTATAGCAAACGTACTTAATCTATTGCTAGTAGTGTGATTCTTTTTTAGAGATGCTGAAGTATCTTTTATTACAGTTTCAATAACACCAAACTCGTGAAGGTGTTTCATTAGTACTCTATCCAACTTAACTAAAGTATTTTTATGCTGAACAAAACGTTCGCGCCGTTTGGTTATCCAGTATGCAATAAGCCCAAAAACAAAAGCAAAAAAGGCACCGGCAAACGCACCCCAGAAACTTGAAAGGCCTGCTGAATCGTTAGAATGATTAAGGAAGTGGTGGTAATAATAAAAATCCATAAAGCATTACTGCGTCAGCTTATAGGCTTTCTGTTCTTCATAGGTTTGAAATGTGAGACTTAATTGAAGAACTTTTGCCGCCAAAAGGTAGGTATTCTTATTGTAATCATTGAGAGAAGATCCGAACGCTCTCTGAATTTCGCTAATGAGATCCTGTCGTTGGCTTGACGACAATGAGTATTTAATTGGACCCGTGGCCTCGCCTTGCTCAACAGGTAACTGAATCAAACCTTTGGTAATGACGAGAAGGATTTTGTTTTGGAACAGATCTTTTTGAAGTGTATCCTGTGCCGCGGCGTATTGTGCAATATCGTACTTTATTTGTTGTGGATTAAGCGTATCTGGTGTTGCGGTACGCAATGCTTCACTGATCTTTTGATTAGCGTTTTTTAATGTAAGAACATCAGCGTAAAGTAAAGTCGTGACAGACTTAATGCTGTCATCTTTATCATTAACATATGACTGCAAAGAAGACACTGCACCCATGAGGTCTGAGTCAATCCCTAACATTGCTGTTGTTTGTTGTATATCCTGTGAAGACGTGGGGTATCTAGTCTGAGCGTCAGTCAATTCTTGAGTTGTAAGATAAAGACTATGTAGTACATTAATTATCGAGGATAAATAGGAATACATGTGATCCGCAGACGCACTTACTTGCCCATTCGTCTTATTTTCTACAGCAGAAACATTTCCATTTGTAGTTGAGGATTGAGTTGCAGAATTGCTAGAACTTTGCCAAGAAAAATAAATAATCGCTAAAATGATAATAATGATAACTGCTATTCCAACTGATGTTTGTTTTTTCATAAGTTTTTTATGGGGTAGAAATTTTATTTGTATCTAAATGAACAGTCAAAGAGGGGCCCGAATTCGCTGAATTAATATGGACAGTACTTAAATCGACAAATGCAATGTCTGTCGGCCATTCATACATATCGGATGGAACATAGAGGATAAAATACTTACCTTGCGTCTTATCAAGACCAACAACCACTCCTTTGAAGTACGAGACGAATTTATAATTGTTGTTTTCTAGCGAACCAGTGACTGTCGTCCCGTTCCATTGGTCGAACAAATTTGTGTCATAGTAAGTAAACTTCACCGGTACGGCGTAGTTCATCATGGCAGTCCAAATGTTTTCGTTATCGAGTTGCCATTTTTGAACGGCATTATCAGCGGAATTTACATCCAAATTTTGCTGACTAGTATGGGCAATCTTAGGTGATTCTGCTATTTGCTGAGTGAGATAATCATATACAGCTTTATTGCTCTGTACGTCGCTATTTACCTGACCGGGTTGATTTATATTTCCATTTCCACCTGAAACACTCATGCTGTACAGGTGTGCCTGTGATGGCGAAAAAAGATTAAATGCAACTGTTCCAGCCGCACTTCCATAACTTTCCGTTACGAAGTAAATATAATACGAACCACCGAGCTTAACTTTCTTTGCATCTGACGGACATTCTAGTGTTCCACAAACAATTTGGACCGATTCTGATTGTTCTTGCCATAAATCCGCAACTTGTTTCAAAACCAAAAGCCGTGACTCGTTATATTTACCATCAGCAATACTTCCAACAATGTAATAATCGCCGTTATCTCGGACCGCAATAGAGAACGTTGGATTTTTTACATATTGATGTTGGACAATTTGAGCCGCTTCTTGATCCGACATCGTTGGCTTTTCATAAAAAGCAAAAAATGCACCGACAGCAACTATGACGATAACTATTCCGATCCAGCTTTGTTTATTCATAAAATTTATTTAAATAACCAGCTAAACATTCTCTGATACCACGGTATATTGTTTCCTGCCCCTGAACCAGATTGAGTAGTGGTTGCGTCTTTTTTGACCGATAAAGTAGGAGTAATTACTTTGGTCTCTGTTTTAGGCGGAGTCGGTGTTGAGATTGTTGGTGGCGGAATACATGCTGTTCTTGCACTATTCCATACATAGTTGGTTTTACAATTGCAGTTTAAGTTTCCATCATTCGTCTTTGTGCCGTCCCAGCTAACATTTACTCCAAAATCATCTTGGCAGAGTTGGTCATTTGATTTAATTGGGACAACAGGTTCAATTATGCAACTTGTCCTCTGGGTATTCCAAATGTAGCCGGTTTTGCAACTGCATCCCAATCCTTTTTCAACAGTGCCAGTTCCATCCCAATTACTATTTATTCCAAATTCATCATTACACCTTTGATCATTTGTTTTGTTGGGAACAGGGACGCAACCATCGTTCGTTGTATTAGGCTGATATCCAGTATTACATTGGCACTTGGTTGAGTCGGTGACTGAGGTATGTGAATTAATCGGACAGGTATTTTGAGGTGCTGAATATGCTGATGTGTTTGAATAAGAAGTTCCTTGATATACACAGCTTGAACCACTTACCACATAGCCATAATTACATTTGCACGATGATACCCCATCATAATAAGAATTGAGTGGGCATGTGGGCGTTGTGGGAGCAGTATAAGTTCCAGTATAAACACAACTTGTCTTGTTGTAATTTACGCTATAGCCGTAATTACATGAGCATTTACCAGACGAATTAGCAGAAGAATTCGCTGGACAAGTGCTGTATGTATTTCCACTTCCGTATGTCGTATTGCCGATAGATTGATAGCTACTACCATCGCTTCCATATATTGAATTTCCTATGCTTTGATAAGAAGTGCCGTTGCTACTATAAGTCGTATTACCGATCTGTTGATAGGATGTTCCGTCATTGCCGTATGTTGTATTTCCGATGGTCTGGTAACTACTTCCGTCACTCCCATATATCGAGTTACCGATTTGCTGATAACTAGTCCCATCATCGCAATATGTTGAATTTCCTATTCTTTGACAACTTGAGGCAATAACATCATTTGCGTTGAATGCAAACAGAGTAAGAAAAAATAAAATTGGTATAAAAAATATTATCTTTTTCATAAACCTCACTTAATAAAATAGTTGATGTCTTTGTTGTAGATTTTCGCAAAAGTTTGGAGTTCAACAACGTCAACCCTTTGCTGTCCCGACTCAACATTAGAAATGTGCGATTGTGGTCGCCTCAATTTCTTAGCGACTTGCACCTGAGTCAATCCTGCCTCTTCACGAGCCTTTCGCAGTCGCTCGACAAAATAGGCGTATTCCTTTGTTCTTATTGACCTAGTCATATACTACTATGTTCTATCTAAATATTCAATATCCAAAGTTTAGATATTGTGTATATGAGCCAAAAACGCTAACTTTATAAAGTTCTAGCATTTTGCATAACTTTATAAAGTTTGGTAATATGGTAAATATCCATTACAAGCTAAATTGAGCTTTTATGAATACACGTCAAAAACTAGAAGTAATTCAAAGAATGTTGGGTTTGACCCAGACAAAGCTAGCTGAAAGGTTTGGCGTGTCTTTCGCCGCTTTCAACAGTTGGTGGACCGGTAAATCCAATCCCCGACCAAAAATGCAGGCTTCCATTGATGAGCTGTTTTTGGAAGTGACCGGACAAAAAACAATTCCCTCTGATCAACTGACAGCTAAAAAACAAGCCCTCCAACAAAAGTCCGGAGAATATAAAAGTGTTATAAATGAAATTTTAAATAACCCCGATATTCGTGACCAGTTTATTTTGAAACTCACCTACCACAGTAACAGTATTGAAGGCAGTACACTTACCGAGCCGGACACTGCCGCAATCCTTTTTGACAACGCAGCTTTACCGAATAAAAGTCTGACCGAGCAACTAGAAGCAAAAAATCACCAGACGGCTTTAAATTATTTATTTGATCATATCGCCAAGAAAGAAAAAGTTGACGAGGCACTTGTGCTCAAACTCCACAGCATTCTCATGAACGGCGTTCGTCCGGACGCCGGTGTATATCGCAATCATGGTGTCAGAATCACCGGCGTTAATTTGCCAACAGCGAACTACATGAGTGTTCCGAAATTGATACCAGAGGTTATGGCTCGCATCACTGAAAAAACTAAGGATATTGTGGCCTTATCCGCTGGCGTTCACAGTAAGTTTGAACAAATCCACCCATTCGGAGACGGCAACGGTCGTGTTGGTCGTTTGCTTATGAATGCCATGCTACTTAGTGCAAACTTTACTCCGGCCATCATTCGTCAGGAACAAAAACAGCTTTACTACACCTATCTTTATAAAGCTCAGACCAAAGAAGATCAGAGCCAATTGGAGGATTTTCTCTGTGAAGCAATTATGGACGGATTCAAAATCTTGGACCGGACGGATATTCGGTAATTAATACCAGTCATATTTGCTTAAGTTAAGCAAATCGTCCCAAGCTCTCAAAATTCGGTCACAATCGTTTTCAGTTTCCGAATCGGTACAAATCTCTTACTCTTGATATAAAGCTCGTCACACGGGCACCTAAAGGATAATAAACTAAATACAAAAACGCCCGAGTGGGCGATTTTTGTTTAAACTTTCTTTTCTTGTTTATCTGTTGACTAAAGCATGGTCAATCCCTAGCTGAATCTTTAACCCTTCATTTGTGTATGTCACTACGCAGATTTTAAGTTTTTTCTGCCTAAAAAACGCCATGCGAACACTATATCAAAATTTAGGCATAAGAAAAGCCACACCAAAAAACAGCCATTCCAGCTGTCTTTTTATATTTG
Organism: bacterium; assembly: GCA_021844025.1. Taxonomy (GTDB): domain Bacteria; phylum Patescibacteriota; class Minisyncoccia; order UBA6257; family JAGOQP01; genus JAKBUF01. The sequence goes on from JAKBUF010000002.1 coordinate 28,615, forward strand.
AAAATTAAATAATTAAAAATTTATTGAAAATTGGAAATTGCCGTGCCCCGTAGAGAATTTATTCTTCTACTGGGATAATTGGAAATTGAAAGAGTTACGCTCTTTCCGCATATTCCCCCGTCTCTGTGTTCACGCGCACCATATCTCCTTCATTTACAAACATAGGAGTATTAATAACCGCTCCAGTTTCTAGTGTTACCTGTTTTGTGCCCCCCGATGCGGTACTTCCTTTTATAGAAGGCGGCGCCTCAACTACTTTTAGATCCATTTTAATAGGTAGTTGCACGGTTATGATTTTCTCTCCAAACTTTACGGTAGTTACCTCACCGTTGGATTTTAAAAATTGGGCAGACATTCCTAAATCTCCCTCGGGAATCATAAATCGGTTTTTTGGATTTCCTTTTTCACAGAACCAACACTCACCTTTATTTTTGTATAAAAATACGGTGGGTACGCGATCTAGTTCGGCTTCCTCAAATTCATCACTGGGCTGGAATGAGGTTTCTTTAACCTTACCAGTGGCGAGTTCGCGCATTTTTACTTTCATGACCGGTTTTCGTTGTTGCATACGCAAAAAATCAGCGGTCAGTATTTCGTACGCCGATCCCTCATATACAATCACGTGTCCTTTGCGGACTTCATTATAAGATAACATAGGTTTGGAAATTTTAAATTTTGAGTTTTAAATTTTAAATGAATTCTTCAATATTAAAAATTAACTCATTTATACATTAAATTAAAACTTGAAATTTGAAATTGAATAATTTATTTCTATTTCTCCTTCTTCTCCTCTCCTGGTTTTTGTAGTGACGTTCGTATTAAATCTTTGAGCGCATCTACGTTCAATCGTTGTTCAACTGGGGGCTTTTTCTCTCTTGGCTGCTGATCATTTTTTACTCGTTCCGTGTGCTGGTGAGTTTCTCTTCGTAATGTTTCGCCTAATGAGCGCTCATCGCGACGAGATATCATTTCCTGGGCTTTTTCCTGAACCGCATAATAGTCCGAGCGGATTTTTTCATCCACCTTTTCTTTTGCGAGTGAATATTTCTCCCGAGATGATTGAAGAATAATATCAAATAATGAGGGCTGCGGCAAGGGCGGCGGCGGAAGCGTACGCGCCGAAAACGGACGTGAGGAAATACCATCTACCATAATACGGGCATAAATATGCGCATTGGGTAGATTTACGAAATCACTTGATAAAAACTCTTCAAAGAATTCTTTTTCCAAAAACTCAGCGTCGTCCGCTCCCACCCGAAACACAATCATGGTTCCCACGTTTCCAAAAATTGCCGAACGTACTTTTTCATCTAATTGATCAATGTATTGATGCGCCACTATTAACGATAATCGGTATTTACGCGCCTCAGATAAAATAGTAGCAAATGATTCAGTTGCAAAGTTCTGAAACTCGTCTACATACAGGAAAAAGTCTTTACGCTGCCCCATGGGAATATCCACCCGCGACATAGCCGCTAACTGCAATTTGGTAATAAGCATGGCGCCCAACAAATTTGAATTATCTTCTCCTATTTTTCCTTTAGACAGGTTCACAATAATAATTTTTCCTTCGTCCATTGCCTTACGAAAATCAAAAGATGAATGTACCTGACCAATAATATTACGAATAAGTGGATTTGCCACAAACTGCCCAATCTTGTTTTGAATTGCGGCGACTCCTTCGGTTTCTAAGCGTTGGGTATATTTGGCAAATTCATCAATCCAGAAGGATTTTACAATTGGGTCTTGTAAATCATTCACAATTTTGCGGCGAAACTCTTTATCTGAAAACATTTTCATGATTCCCAATAAAGTAGAATTAGGATACTCCAATAACGCTAACAGTGTGTTATTTAAAATATATTCCATACGAGCGCTCCATGCGTCGGGCCAGATTTTTTTAAACACCGACATGAGTCCTGATGCCACCAAATGACGCATTTCAAAACTGACACGCTCCAATGGATTAAATGCTATTGGGAAATCAATATCTGCCGGATTAATAAAAATAACATCATCGGCTCGATCCTCGGGAATAAAGTGTAAAATTTCTTCCGCGGTTTCTCCGTGCGGGTCAACAAAACAAACTCCGTGTCCCGCGCGAACATCGGCAATTACCATATTCAAAAGCAGGGTACTTTTCCCCGTACCTGATTTTCCAATAACATACGTGTGCTGGCGTCGATCGGCTAATTTAATACCAAACACCCGCTCTTGGTTTCTAAAATTTGTTTTTCCTAAATAGAGAATGTCGTCCATAATATAAAATAATTTTCAATTTACAATTTTACAATTTTCATTGAATTTTCAATAAAATAATTTTAAAAATTTATTCATTGGAAAATTAAGCAATTAACTGGAAATTGACGGCTGAAAATTGATACTTTCAACGCTACGCAAACGGAAGATTAGGTGGCGGGCTCCCTTTGCGCGAATCAATCTTTTGCAACCGCGGCGCGCGTACAACGTTGGCTGGAAAATGAAATAGGGTAGCCAGTTCTTCAGTGTTAAGTATTGGAAATTTTTCTTCTCCCATACGGTTTGCCACCCCAAAAGAACGTGCTACATATAAATCATAAATTAGTCTCTTTTTTGAAAGCACCTTCGCCTTTTTATACCAGGGAAACAACTTTGCAGTAATGCCTCCATACAACGGAAGCATAGTTGGTTTAAATGAGTTAAGATTCTGGGTATTAAATTGTTGCATGGCCGCCAAGATCGATGTCCAATTCTGCGCACTGAATGTGTCTTTATTATCCACATACATAAACCGAATGGTTACCTCAAAAATATGTTTAGATGTTTTGTTTTCAATCGCTTTAATAATATCTTTGGTACCCATTGAGGTCCCCGATATATTTAACCCCCCTGTTTCACTCGCTTTTACGCCCTTTTTCTCTAAGAGGTCTTTTATTTCTTTCTCGGCATCCTTTTGAATATCAACTCCACTTCCTTTGCCTGTGGGGCTTACTAAAATTTGAAACCAGATCTGCTCCTCTCCTTTTAGTTTAGACATAACTTCAAATAATGGAGCTAAAGAGTCAACACTTTTTTCATTATGTATGTCGTTTCTTTCCTCAAAGAATTCATAGGTACGAATAGGAAATGGACTCGGACGTGCTAAATCAAACGCTCCCCCAAATATATCAGTGGTGTCGTTGGGAAGCATAGAAGGAAAGTCCGCGGTATAATCGTATCCCGGAATAATTTCTGCCTCGGGGTATTGCGCATACAATGCCGCCTCAACCATATTACGTCGTTCAGCGGGTAAGCGTACAAAGAAATGAATACCATCTGCGCGCCCCACCATTTCAAACGATATCCATAATTCTACTTTTCCATCTAAATATTTATCAAGCGGCTTAACTCCAAATGAATACATACCAAAAACAGTAGCAAACACATGTTCCATTGATTTTGGGGTGCGCACATTGTTTGCCGGAAAACGCACTTCAATTATTTCCCATTTTTGTTTTTTAAGAAACTCGGTACGAATATAAAACAAGCGCATTTTCAAAAAAAGCGCTACGCAAAAAACCGGTATCATAAACCAGATAACCGCTCCCAATGTTTGAGAAAAACTAATTAACGCAATAGATACAAATGAGCTCATGGTATAAGAAAGTCGTGCTATCATTGGCACACATCTTGTATGCGTATTATACCACGCTGCTCTAATTCTTTCTATGCCAAATGATAGTGTCCGTTCTGCTTCTTAAAGTATTTTTTGTTTTGCAAATTCAAAAAGATGGTATTGTGCTTTAATACTCGCTCTTGAGAAACTAGTTTTACAATTTTATCTAGCGGCATCGCACCGTGCTTTTTAAGCAAACGGAGTAATACGTCTCGCGTAGTTCCTGGTTCAATACCAAATTCACGCAATGAATACAACCCCCGTCCAACCAACACAAATCGCTTGTCGTTCTTAATTAATTCATTGTGCACTGTTTGCGGGTGCGCCTTTTTGGCGTCAAATTTTACTTTGTTAATCTCTTGCGCAATTTCTCTAAAATGCATAGGAGATTTTCGTTTCTTTAACACTAGATATGCTTTGTCGCGCACGGTTTTGGGAGCGATTTCTGCCCACTCAACCAATCCAAAGTCACCATACGGATTTACTGAAAACTTCTTTGAGTTTAATAAAAAGTTCAATGCCACAAATTCTTTAATAGCGTGTTGTTTTGTTACCTGAGCAAATAAGGCGTCAAACTCTCCTCGTTCAATAAGCGCTTCTTTTTTATTTTTCAAAAATTGCGCCACCTTTTGAGTAAATTGTTTTACTTCTCGCAACGCTTCGGGGGAGGTGTACCAAAACGCAAAGAGGTCTTCCCCTTCCGGTTCGTATGCAGGAGTTTTAAAAATAGAAAATAACAAGGTAACGTATGAATCGCTTAAGGTTTTATCTTGAAATACCAATTTTAAATCATCAACCAAAAAGTCCGCTCGGCGTGCGCCCCCTAGTGAGGTAATATGATCAACTGCTTTTTTGTAGAGTGTGTGAATTTCAGAATTGTCTTGCGCGCTCTTTGCGAGCATGCGTAATGATGCCGCTTCAATCTGACGAACTCGTTCGCGAGTAATGCCATATTTGTTTCCTAAAAAGGCTAGGGTTCGCGTACGCAAAGATCCCAAACCGAATCGTTGGGTAATAATATCTTTTTGCCTTTTGGGAAGCAGTGAGACGACCGAGTCAAGCAAGACTTTAAGTGTTGAATTGTTCATACGTTTAAAATTATATAAATCATGGTACGCAGGTTGATAATGCGTATTAATGAGTATGTATACTATACCACATTTCCAAACAACAATGCAAGTTATTTGGCTGATTTATTTGTATCAAATTTATGCCACAAAGTCAAGAGGGGGCTTGCCACAAATATTGAAGAGTAGGTTCCCGCAATAGTCCCGATGAGTAAAACCCCAGAGAATATGCGTAGATTTGGCGCTCCAAAGATAATCATAGCCACCAGTACCAACACCAACGTAAGAGAAGTATTTATAGATCGTGCCATGGTTTGCACAATACTTTCGTTTACGGTTTCATCAAATGGTTTCTTGCTACCCCGATGCACCATAAGATTTTCTCGAATACGATCAAATACCACAATAGTGTCGTGAACCGAGAATCCCATAATAACCAGCAGCGCTACCACAAAATTTGTATCAATTTCAATGCCGTTTGTTTTTCCTAAGATTGCCAATACTCCCATAGGAATAATGACATCATGAAATAATGCTATAAGTGTTGCAATTCCATATTTCCACGAAGAAACTGGGTATGAAACTTTACGAAACGAAAAAGCAATATATAACGAAATACCAAATAATACTAAAATTCCCGCCCAAATGGCGCGTGAGCGCAGTTGATCTCCAATAGTCGGTCCAATTGATTGAAACTGTAATTCCTCCACACTACCAAACGTGCCCCGCAACACTCCGGCTAACCGTTGGTGGTCTGTTTCGGTTAACGGTTGTGTTTTAATTAAGAATGAGTCTGGGGTAAGTTCCCTATATACTACGGGGCTTGCTACTCCCCCCGTTGTGTGTAGCACATCTGCTATATGTTGTTCGGTTACATTTGTTCCGTTTATTTTTACTTGCCATAATGTTCCTCCGGTAAAATCAATCGCTGGGCGAAATCCAAACACAAACAAACATACAATACTTGCAAGTACCAATGTCCCCGACACAGAAAGAAAGATGGCTCGATGAGAAATAATATTTTTCATGGTAGTAATAATTACACAGTTTTAGATTTTGAAAATACCGTGAGAAGCCCCCGGGTAACCGTGATCGCGGTAAACATGCTCACTAATACACCGAGAAATAGCGTGAGGGCAAGCCCTTTAACAAATCCGGAAGTAATATTAAACAGAATCAAGGTAGTAATAATAGTACTCACATTTGAGTCACGAATGGCAGTCCACGCGCGACGGAAACCTTCTCGGGTTGCCGCGCCTACTTCAAGGCCCTTCTTTAATTCTTCTTTGGTGCGTTCAAAAATAAGTACGTTTGCATCCACTGCCATACCAATAGAAAGCAAGAACCCCGCAATACCCGCAAGCGACATGGTCACAAACAACTTAAATATAATCAAAGAAATAACAATATATACCACAAGAGCAACAGAGGCTAAAAACCCCCGCCAGTGGTAATACAACATCATAAAGAGCATAACCAGCAGGGTTCCAATTAATCCGGCCCATAGTGATGATTGTAATGAATTAGTTCCCAAACTTGCTCCTACAGTTTGTTGATTCACCAACGTAATAGGAGCGGGCAGTGCTCCCGCGTTAATATTTTGTGCAAGTTTTTTTGCTTCATCTACACTGAATCGTCCACTAATAACTGCATTTCCCGAAGGAATTTTTTCATTTACGACCGGTGCACTAATGAGATTATTATCCACAAAAATACCAATTTGTTTTCCTACATTTTGTTCGGTTAATTTTGCAAACAAATCAGTTCCCTCACCAGTAAACTGCAGTTGTACCTCCGGTTGTGAAGTTCGTTGATCAAATGACAAGCTCGCTGATTGTATGTATTGTCCCTTGAGTTCGGTGGGAACCCATACTGGTGTTCCCGAAGCATCGGTGGTAGTTCCTACAGTACGAAAATCCAAAAATGGTGTCTGCCCAATTTGTTTTATAGCTTCTTGTACGTCTGAAATACCCGCTAAATCAATTACTAAATAATTTTCTCCCTGGGTTTGCGAAATGGCTACCTGTGGCTCGCGTACTCCAAACGCGTTTACTCGTTTTTCAATCACATCACGAAGTCCTGCAAGCGTGTCTGATACCCGAGAACTATCAAGGGCAGAGGTGTCTATTTTATAGGTTAGGTGAGATCCTCCCACTAAGTCCAATCCTAGTTTCCAGGGGCTCCATGAACTTATTGCTGCTGACCAAGAGGCCGGATAAATAAAAAAAATACCCACCACGGTTACTATGGCGACCAAAAACAATAAAAGCGACGCATTTCTTTTTGTCATATCAAAAACAGCATATCACAAAAAAACAAAAAAGCAATCAAAAAGAGCGCATACGCGCCCTCTTCTTTTTCGTTCCCGCCCTCACCGCGGAAACGTATGGAAATAGTATAACAGAGTTATTTAAAAAATCAAAATATGAAGCGCCACAAATAAATACATAGTATATTAGTTGGTGCGCGGATAGTTTTTTATAATACTACACCTTCCCCATTTTTCGTACTGCCATCCATAACCGTTTGCCGTCTAGTTTTGTTTCAATCTCAGCATCAAACTTATCCATCTTTCCTACGGTAATCGCGTGCGCGCCCACTTCTTTGCGCAAAAATGATTCGTGTGTCTGAACCATGGCCTCAATATCTGCGGTACTGGAAAGAGATAAAATAATAGTATCCTTGGGTACATATCCTGCATCTTGCCGTAAGTCTTGAATTGCACGGGTAAGTTCGCGTAGCAATCCTTCAGTTTTTAATTCGGGGGTAATGGTAGTGTCCAGCACAAATTGTTCCTCAAGCGATTCTGAGAATACTAACTCTTTTACATTCACCTCATCACAAATAATATTAATTATATCGGGTACAAATGATCCTTTTGGTTTTTTTCCTTTCACTGTTAGCCGCGCTAAGGGCTGACGTACTTTAATTTGTAATTCTGCTCGTTTTGCAAGCGCTCCACTGGCAAGTTCCCGCGCCCATTGCATAACTTCCAATAAAGCTTTGTCTGACGCATTTGTTTTGGTGCGCGGCCATACCTCCAAATGAACGGAATCTTTTCCGGGAAATGTATATTCTTTATGTAGCGATTGATATATGCTCTCTGCAAAAAATGGCACAAACGGAGCAAGCACCTTTGAAAAATCAAGGAGCACCGAAGCAAGCACACTCGATACTGTTTTTAGTTCTGTAGCATTTTCTGGCTTTTGAAAACGACGCCGCGACCGGCGAATATACCAACGAGACAAATCATCTACAAATGTTTCTATGTGGCTGGTGGCGCGTGTAATATCATATGAATCCATAGCTCCCTCCACCTCACGAGCCATGCCTGCGCACCTGGCTATAATCCATCGATCCAAAACCGACAATGAGCCGTTTGTTTTGTATAAAGAAAGTTTTTTTGCGCCATACAACCCCAAGAATGCATACGAATTATATGCCACCATTAAAAATCGCCGGAACGCTTTTACCAATTCCGCCTCATCAAAGTTTTTTGGCTCTCCGGGAGGATTCACGGTGTAAAAATACCAGCGAATAGGATCGGCTCCGTATTTTTGCATAAGCATCCACGGGTCAACTACATTTCCTTTTGACTTTGACATTTTCTGCCCGTTTTTATCGTGAATCAGTCCCAAACAAATCACATTTTTATAGGGAGTTTCTAGTCCTAATGCAGTTGCCACAGCTAACAAGGTATAAAACCATCCGCGAGTTTGGTCTACCGCTTCCGAAATGTAATCTGCTGGGTATCTAATTTTTTTAATTGCATTTTTAAATTCGTTTTCTCTTTTTTGTTTTAAATTTTCAGATTTATTCGGAAATTGGAAATTGGAAATTGGAAATTGCGCAAATGGAAAATACATTTGCGCGTACGGCATTGCTCCCGAATCAAACCATACATCGGCAACTTCTTTTACCCGCTTCATTTCTGTTCCACACGTTTCGCAGGTAAAGGTGAGCTCATCAATATACGGACGGTGTAGATCTCCCATACCTCGCTGATCACGCGACAACGCCGCATAGGAAACAACATCAATATGAGCGGTTTTAAGAAAATCATCACCTCGTTTATTTTTTTCTGCAACACTTTCTTCCTGACTCCATCCTTTCAGCACGGTTTCTAACATCCATAATGGATAATCATGACTTACTACTAAAATAGTTTTCCCCGCATGGGTTTTTTCTATTTCTTTTACAAAATCAAACATACGACTTGCTACATCCGTAAGTGTTTCTCCTTTTGCGGGTGCTTTGGAAAAGCGATCGTCGTAGGTTGGGAATAGCGCATCATATCTGCTTACTGACTGGCCATCCAGCTCTCCTAAAAAGATTTCGCGTAATCGTTTGTCTATTTTTACTTTCATACCCAACGCTTCTCCCACCATGTTTGCGGTTTGGTGGGTTCGATATAAATCCGAACATAGAATCAGATCAACCTTTTTTGTTTTTAGATCTTTGATAGTCCTACGCACCTGCGCTTCTCCTTTTTTAGTAAGTGGAAATTGTTCACTCTTTTTTACATCTCCACTAATAATATTTTTTACATTATGGAGCGCTCCCCCGTGGCGCATGAGTATATAGGTATTGGTGGATTGGGGTTGAGTAGATTCCAGTTCCGCACGAGAACCAATCACTCGCGTGTGTCCCTGCGCGCAACGCCATATAGGTAGGGGGGTACCCCAATATCGTTCCCGTGAAAAATTCCAATCTTTAACATCTTTTAACCATTCTCCAAAACGACCCTCCTTAATATGAGCGGGAACCCAATTTACTTCATTATTTGACTGTAATAATTTTTCTTTTAGTCGCGTCATTTCTACAAACCACGATGATCGGGCATAGTATAAAAGCGGCGTGGAACAACGCCAACAAAACGGGTATTCGTGTTCATAGGGCACCTGCGCTAAGAGCGCGTTGTGTTCACTTAAGTATGCTAAAATCTGTTTTTCGGTTTCTACACCTTTTACAAATTTACCCCCTAAACCCGGCACTTCTGTTTTAAACTTCCCCGCTTCATCAACGGTGTGGTGTTGTGGTAGCCCAATTTTTTTTCCTAACTGATAGTCATCGTCTCCATACATAACTGCGGTATGTACTATTCCGGTTCCATCGGTCGTAGTCACAAAGTCTGCCGCATATACTTTATACGCAGTTTCGGTTTGTAATTTTGGAATATCAAACAACGGCTCGTACTCCAATCCAATCAAATCTTTGCCCTTAATATTATCCTGGACTACCTCAAAAGGTTTGTTGGGGAAAATTGAGTTTGTTAAATCAGACGCTAAGATATAATTTTCATACTTTCCACTTTCAACTTTTAACTTTATAACTTTATAACTAATATTCCCCCCCACCGCCAACGCCACATTTCCAGGCAACGTCCATGGAGTTGTAGTCCATGATAGTATATAAGTATCTTTCCCAATTTTGAGTTTTGAGTTTTGAGTTTTGAGTTTAAACTTAATGTACACCGATGTGTCCGTTACTGTTTTATATCCTTGCGCAAGTTCGTGAGAAGAAAGCGCGGTCCCGCACCGCGGGCACCATGGTACCACCTTATGTCCTTCATACAACAGTCCCTTATTATGAAACTGCTGAATAATCCACCACAAGCTTTCAATATATTCATTGTGGTACGTTACATACGGATGCTCCATGTCTAACCAATATCCCATGCGTTCGGTTAGTTTTTCCCATTCGGTTTTATAGGTCCATACCGATTCTTTGCATTTTTGGTTGAATGCCGCAATACCATATTTTTCAATATCTTTTTTTGAAGTAAGTTCTAGTTGTTTTTCTACCTGTAGTTCAACGGGGAGCCCATGAGTATCCCATCCTCCTTTGCGGGGTACGACAAACCCCTGCATGGTTTTATAGCGTAAAATCACGTCTTTAAACGAGCGTGCTAATATATGATGAATTCCCGGTCTGCCATTTGCAGTTGGCGGGCCTTCCCAAAAGTTAAAATGTTTTACCTTTTTTCCTTTTGGAGGGGTGATTGATTTTTGAAAAATAGATCGTTCTTTCCACAATGAAAGCACTTTTTCTTCTATTTCGGGAAGGTTGAAAGACTTAATATTTCGTAGCATACCCCGTAATTTTACTTTATTTTAGATAATAAATAAAAAATATTACCAACAATAACAATGCCCAATAATAAAATTATACAATATCTCCTTTATCGCCTACGGCGTATAAAGTAATATTACGGGGCATAGTTCTGTAATAGTACTTTATTTTAGGCAATAAGTGAAGTAATAAAAAGACCCGGTAGTGAAATTCGCTTGTTGCGTAGCAACTATTACAACGTACGCGAATTTCTACTATCCGGGAAAAACATGTGAAAAGTAAAAAACGGGAGTTAAAATATTAACTCCCGTATCTTGCGACACTCGGTGTCGTAAGATAGATTATTGAGGCTTGGGATGTGCATCAAACTTAAATGCACACACCAAATTTTTCAGCCAGTCTACCACTGCCATTTTTGCAGTGTCTCCTTTTCCGGATATATCAGCTCCAGCCGAAGAATTATCTGGAAAATATTGTGGAACTAATTTCTGAACTTTCCACGAATCACTCTCCCCGAGATTAGCAATAACCTCTTCATTCACAAAGCACTCGATGCCGTGCTTATTGGGAAGGGTGATAGCGATTGGATCATCGGATATTATTAACACAACGCATTTCTTCATAACACTCTCCGTTGTTATATTAAAAGTATGATTCTAAATGTTCTTGAAAGCTAATTTTAATAAACCACAAAATATACATACTTGCAAGTTGATAAAGATTCACCACAGCGCCAGCAGGGCGAGCACATTTCTACCACTGGAAATAAAAAATCCGCCTCAACCAGAAGCGGATTTGAAAATTATATCCTCTCCCCGGCCATACGGGGGGAATATTTTAAAAATTTTATGCTGAATTCACCCGGTAACTCTGTATTGGTTGTGTTTCGCAAGAAAACACACCCGCCACGTAGTGGTCTAATACAGAGTTACTGGGTTGACTTATCCTCTATAATCCTCTACCCTAGCCTTATCCCCTAAGGGGGTTATTTTGTTGAGAATTAATTTTTATAATTTTTGAATTTTTAAATAATAATTTAATGTTTTAATTTTTAAACATTTGGATTTAAGATTTATTTATAAAATTACAAAATTAAAAATTTTCCTAACTCCTTATTCCTTACTCCACTATGTCTATTCGCTCCGACTTACGCAACATCGCCATCATCGCCCACGTGGACCATGGTAAAACAACGCTCGTTGATGCGTTGCTTAAACAATCCGAAGATTTTAAATTGAAAACCGACGATGTAAAAGAGTTAATTATGGACTCCAATGAATTAGAGCGTGAACGGGGTATTACCATTTTTTCTAAAAACGCCTCTATTCATTACCAGGGAACAAAAATAAATATCGTAGACACTCCCGGACACGCTGACTTTGGTGGAGAAGTAGAGCGTATTATGCGTATGGTAGATGGAGTTTTATTACTCGTAGATGCCAAAGAAGGCCCCATGCCTCAAACCAAATTTGTGCTTCGAAAAGCTATTCAAGCAGGGCATAAAATTATTGTGGTGGTAAATAAAATAGACAAACCCGACGCGCGGCCACTCTGGGCGCTTGATAAAACGTTTGATTTATTTATAGAACTGGGCGCAAGCGAAGAACAAGCAAATTTCCCGGTCATTTATGCGGCCGGGTCATTGGGAAAAGCAGGTCTTGAACCCGATTTAACCACCATGCAAAATGTAGAGCCGCTGTTTCATGCAATAATAAAATATATTCCGGGGCCCTCCATACACGACGATACTCCCCTACAAATGCTCACCGTTAATTTGGTGTATGATAACTACAAAGGAAAAATTGCAGTGGGACGATTATATGCCGGTACTCTTGCCAAGGGCTCTCGAGTTTTACACATAGACAGAACTGGCGCGCAAAAACCAACCACCATAAGCGCTGTTATGTTATTTGATGGACTGAAGCGTATTGACGCGCAAGAAGCCACCGCGGGAGAAATTGTGGCAATTGCGGGTATTCCCGATATTTCAATTGGAGAAACAATCACCGATATTGAAAAGCCGCTTGCTCTTCCTCCTATTCATATTGATGAGCCGACTATTAAAATGATGTTTGGGGTAAATACCTCTCCTTTTATGGGACAAGACGGAGAATATACCACCTCTCGCAATTTACGTGAACGATTATTCAAAGAACTAGACACCGATGTGGCGCTTCATGTAGAAGACACCGCTACTCCCGAAAAATTTATTGTTTCGGGACGTGGAGAATTACACTTATCTATTTTAATAGAAAAAATGCGCCGCGAAGGATACGAATTAGAAGTTTCAAAACCGCAGGTAATTTTTAAAGAAGAAAATGGAAACAAACAAGAACCTATGGAATTGGTTTCGTTTGAGGTGCCCGAGCAATATTCCGGCACGGTCATTGAACTTATGGGTAAACGATTGGGAGTCATGAAAGATATGCGCGTAGACAGAGGCGTTGCGTTTTTTGACTTTGTTATTCCGACTCGTGGATTAATTGGGATTCGGAATTCATTTATGACCGCCACTCGTGGGCAAGGTATTATGAATTCTTTGTTTTTGGGTTATGAATCATATAAGGGAGATTTGCCGCCTGATTCACACGGATCTATTATTGCGTCTGAGTCGGGAACTTCAAATAGTTATGGGCTTATGACCGCGCAAGGCAGAGGAGAATTATTTATTGGCGCCGCGGTTCCGGTATATGAAGGCATGGTGGTTGGACAAAATGCAAAATCAGGAGATATTCCCGTAAATGTTTGTAAAACTAAAGAACTGAGTAACATGCGCTCCAAAAACCAGGGAATTCAAGAAACACTTGATGTGCCCCGCACTCTTTCCTTGGAAGACGCGCTTGATTATATTGGCGATGATGAGTTGGTAGAAATCACTCCGCTCAATATTCGTATTAGAAAAATGTATCTGACGGAATTAGATAGAAAACGCTCTCAACGTTAGTAATTAATATATAAAAAGCAAAAACCGCCTTATTCAGGCGGTCTTTTGTCCGTAAAAATTTCAGTGGTTAGTTCTTTTTTATTTTTATCATTCCCCCAAATAAACTTTGCATAATCTCAGAAAAAACATCTTCAATTTTTCTTGATGAGGTCGGCGGGGTAAAAGTAAACGGTTCATTATATTTCATATTATCCAACTTTATATCAAATCTTTTCATAGTTGTCTTTCGTTGTGCGGAATCTGGTGACTGCATTGATGCTGGATCAAGAGAAACAACGATTGATCTAAAGTCATGAGTATTTTCGTCAATCCACATATCAAAAGATTTTATATGAAACTGAGTACTTGATGCGGTTTCCGTTGGAGCCGTTGAACCAGTAAGTCCACCTATCTCTTCCAGTGCGCGCCTATTCCTATTTTTATATACATAATCTAATGATTAATTATAAAATAAAATTTGAACATACTAATCAAAAAAAATGATTATACCGTAGTGGCAAGTTCTCTTCTCTTGGTTTTGTGGTTGTTTGAAAATTGAGTCATTAAAAATTTATTAGAAATTAGTTATTGGAAATTGAAAATTTTTTAAAAAAGTTCTTTCTCCTTTGAAACTCCCAGGTGTTTATAGGTTTCCGGAGTTGCTATGCGACCCGAAGCGGTACGCGCCAACAGCCCCATTTTAATTAGATAGGGTTCATATACATCTTCAATAGTTCCCTTGTCTTCACTAATTGCAGCTGCAAGGGTAGAAAGTCCCACTGGCCCCCCATTAAATTTTTCCACCAGCGCTTTTAATAATCTTCTGTCGTGGTCCTCTAATCCCAACTCATCAATTTCAAACATATCCAACGCGGTCTGTGCCACCTCTACGTCTATTTCTTGTTTCTCTTCTATTTGCATTACATCTCGTACTCGGCGCAGTAAACGGTTTGCGGTACGCGGCGTATAGCGCGACGCGCGCGCAATTAGTTCTATTGCTTCTTGATTTATCGTAAGCCCCATTAGGCGCGCTGAACGCTCAATTATTTGTTCAATATCTTTTTGCGCATAATAATCAATCCGGAATGTTGCGCCAAACCGCGAACGCAATGGGTTTGAGAGTAAATTCACTCTTGTGGTTGCGGCAATCAAGGTAAAGGGAGGAAGATCAATAGAAATCATGCGTGCCGCAGGGCCTTTTCCAATAACCAAATGTAAGACCCGTGACTCCATAGCCGGGTAAAGCATTTCTTCAATCATTTTATTTAACCGATGAATCTCGTCTATAAAAAGCACATCTCCTTGTTCTAGCCCCGAAAGTATGGTTGCGAGATCTGCTGCCTTTTCTATAGAAGGCCCCGAGGTCATGCGCAAATGCGAGTTCATTTCTTTTGCAATAAGCATTGCAAGTGTTGTTTTTCCTAACCCCGCTTGCCCATATAAGAGAATATGGTCAATCACCTCTCCTCGTTTTTGCGCCGCGCCAATAATGGTCTGTAGGTTCGTTTTGATTTTGTCTTGCCCCACATAGTCAGCGAATGTGTTGGGGCGCACCAATTGATCCAACGACACATCATCACGAGAAAAGTCTGGTTGTGTGTTTTGAGAAATGGGAGGAGTCGGAGATTTGAACATGGGTTCATTCTATCTTAAAGACACGACTAATTCAAAATTGTAGAAGAGTATTAGGGAATAAGTAGTATGCATTAAGGAGAATGAAATCACCTCCAAATCCACCATAATACTTAATACATAATACTAAATACTTCATATTTTTCCTCACTTTTAAACCATAATAGAATCGCGTCCCTACATCAAACTGCGTTGTAGTGTGGTGGTTGCCCAGTAACTCTACACTAGATAATTTCAATTATTTATTGAAATTGTAATGCATTCTCAAAATACAACTAGTGTAGAGTTACTGGGGTTGACTTTTATGCTGTAGTATGATATAATTCGCTTAGACACTTAAAAACCGTTATTCATCTGATTTTATGGGTAATAAACTTCCCCATACACATTCCCCATGGAATCAGATGCGTAACTAAATAAAATCTAAAAACAATTTAAGGGAGGCAAGATGTTCATTCAAACAGCACAAATGTATGCCACATTTTTGCGGAGATGGATAAAAAACATATCTAAAAAAACTGGTGATTTTATAGGGGCAGCCATTATGACTATTCTATTCATTCTCGCTTCAGGGGCGGTTGCTTTCCTTCTTGGAACTATATCATCCATACTTATAGTTGGAGGGTTAATACTTTCCCTGGCAATGGCATTTCTTATCCAGGTGTTTAGAGGTATCGGAGGAATTGCTCCTATGCTTTTCGGTTTTTATTGGTTTGGTTGTAGCCTATGTGGTTATATGACCTCACTCATAAAGGATTTTGGATTTTCTCTCGGCGCAGCGAATACCTTTGGAGCTCTCTATATTGCTTGCTGTGCTGGTATGTTTTTTGCAGCATGGCTTAGAGAAAAGAAATTTTAAAAACTAAAAAATCTTAGGAGTATAAAATGAAGCCTCATAATTTGATAATAGTTGTACTAGTCGTACTCGCTGTTATTGCGGCCGCCGTTATAATATTCAATGGTGGAGAAATGGGTCGTGAACGGAAACAAATCACCACCGAACAGTTTCAAAACGTTCGAGCTGGTGACTTCGCTCTTTCAAAGACATACACCGGTTTCTGGTGTCCAGTAAAGCAAAAAGGAAATGGGTGGGTTACAATAAGAATTCATGAAGATATTGTAACTCTCCACCAAAAAGACATTGATTCCATTATTTTCGCGCCCAGAGATATGGACTCAAATAAGTGGCAAAAAATGGCACTTGAATATCTCGCCACTCATTAAAAGTTTGTATGTTTTCTACAAAACATATTCCCGACCTTGTGTCGGGATTTTTTTATTACAAATTCTCATCCTTTCATACTCCCACCTTCACATAAAGTTTCGGACGGGCAAGTAAATATGTAAGGATGGGAATTTTTCGCGACATTCGCGTAGAATTCGCATTGTTCGCATCGGATTACTTTTTTGCGTTAAAATACTTCTCTATTTTCTCTTTTTGTTCCTCTATAACATTCCGTGATCCAATTTTATTTACCTCGTTAGAAACAGAATTGGTTCTCATGGGGTCAACAATTTTTTCTAAGATTTTTAACTTTACTTCCTGCGCATACAGTTTTACCGGCCCTCCGGGAGGGCACCCTTTTGCGTGCCATTGTTCGTGGGCTTTTTTAACCTCAGCACACGTGATTGGTACGGTTACCAATAATACATCGTCTACCTGTGTGCGAATTCCTTTGTGTAAACTTTTGTCTATTTTATTTTGCTTTACCTTAAGATCATCCTCTTTCCACTTGAGAGTAAATTGAATACCAAATACCGAATCATCTCCCAAAACCTTTTCCTCTTCTTCTACCTGCACTCCGCGGTGATGTTCATGAATCTTTACAATAAAATCAATTTTTTCATCCATATCTTGCACCACGTTCACTTCTTCTACCTCAACGCCCAGCTCCGGTATATCAAACTGTATTTGTTTTAATAAATGCACCGCGTCTTGTTCAAATTGTTTTCCTGCATGCGTTTCGGTTCCTTTTTCTTTTGCATCTAGATCTTTTAGGGCTTCTTCAAAATATCCGGCGCGAGTGAGTTTTCCCCCTTGTTCACTTTTCTCTTTTTCTTGTAAGGCAACCTGCCGATTATATAACTGTTGTATACGTGTCTTTGCGCGTGCTAATACATATTGTTTTGCTAACTCAGGCGGAACGGAATCAAGCGATAGAGTATATTCAGACCCCAATGACACATCGGCAATCAAGTCTCCCAGTGTGGCTGACCCTAGTGTTCCTTCGCAATTTACCAAAAAGGTATTGTGGCGCGCATCATATATAGCTTCCCGGTTCAATGTTCCCTGCCCGCGAATAATTCCTTTTTTCTCCGCGACCATACGCAACTCCTCTTGTAGTTGATCGGTGATTTGGTCTTTATATTCTTGCAGTACCGCAATTTCACGTTGTTCTTGTGTAAGGGCGGCTGCTTGTTTGGGTGGTTGTTCGTTCTTCATATATTATGGAGCGTCACAGGCAAGCCTGTAAATATTTTGTATTATCTTGTGAGATGATGGTTTGCTTGTGGCGCGGAATCCCGCACCGAAAACATTTATTCATGGGTAAGCTTATGTTTTCTGGTGCGTGGATAACGTTGGGGTTGTACTGACTGTTTTCATAATTCTATGTTCATAATACCACGAAAGCACGTCGCGCACGACCGGCACCGCGTTTAAACTTCCTTCCCGCGCATCTTCAATAAGTACTAATATAGCAATTTGCGGATTTGGTACTGGTGCATACGCAACCACAAACGCGTTTGTCTTTGCATTATTTTGAATCTGCGCGCTTCCAGTTTTTGCCGCAATCACCATAGGAATAGTGTGTAACATATATGCGGTTCCATAATCTTTTGCTACAGAGGCTAACATACCCTGCTCCACTTCATTTAAATCGTTTGGATTTTTCATTTCTAATGTATCAAATGAAGGGGTTTTTTCATACACTATTTTCCCACTGTTTGTTTTTGCATCTTTTACTACAAACGGAACCGGAAGTTTTCCTTTACTGGCAACCCCACTAATGTACCGTAATAATTCTATAGGAGTAATCATTAAATCTCCTTGTCCGATTGCTACGTTATAGGTATCTCCAATACGCCAAATTTGTCCGGTGCGTTTTTCTTTTTCATCGGGGTTAGGAAGTGATCCGTAATTTTCCCCTGGCAAATCAATACCTGTTTTTTTGTCTAATAGGAATTTACGCCAATATACATTTAATAAATCAATTCCCAGACCCTTTTGATCCTGAAACCCTCCCCCCACTTCATAAAAATATACATTACTGGAGCGGGCAAGCGCCGAATACATATTCACCCACCCTTGCGGCTTCCAATCTAAAAACTTTGACGGCTTGTCGGGACTATACGGATTTGGTAATTCAATGTATCCCGCTGAATAAATTGATTTGAGCGGGTCAATAACGTGTTCTTCTAAGGCACCAAAAGCAACCAGAGGTTTTATAGTTGAACCAGGACTATACACCCCCGAAATAGTTCTATTAAACGTAGGGTGCGCTGGATCAGAAAAAAGTGAGGCGGTTAAATTATTATTATCAAAATCAGGAAAGTTTATTAATGAAAGCACTTCTCCGGTTTGAGGGTTGAGCGCAAGCCCTACGCCCGATGTTCTATCTAAATCTTTCAAACGGGTTTGTAGAGTAGTAAAAAATACTTTCTGTAATTCAGCATCTAGGGTGGTATCTAAACGAGCACCACTAATGGGTTCTTGTGTCCGCTCGGGCGCGATATCGTTTCCTTTTGCGTCTCGAAATTGTATTTTTGCGCCGTTGGTTCCTCGTAATAATGCGTCGTATTGAGCTTCAATGCCCATTTTTCCAATGTCATCATTTAATTGCAAAGACGGGTCTGCTGCTAAATCATCTTGGGTGACCAGTCCAATAAATCCTAACACATGTGAAAACATGGGTCCGTCTATATATTCACGCGCATACCCGTCTTCAATAGTAACGGCGCGATTATCTAATTTTTTAAGAGCAATCACCGCATCAAGTGAAATATTTTTTACCAGTGGTACATATGCCTGACGCTCTAGGTCTGCTTTTCTGATTTGTTCTTTGGTGGTAGTGGCATCAAATGGAACAATTGCTTGTATTGCCGCTAGTGTAGCATCTACCGATTCAGGGTGGCGCAATATTTCAGACAAATTTATACTCACATCAAACGTTGGCTTGTTGGTTACTAACGGAATACCATATCGATCATATATAATTCCTCGGGGAGCTTTGAGAATAGTCCCCTGCCCGGCATTTGCAATAGCGCGCGCGCTATATTCTTGCGCATGAAATACATCAAAATAAGCCACTCGTCCTGCTACAATAAGCACGCCAAGTGTAATAATAACCCCTAAAACCCTAAACAATTTATCAGAAAGCGGGCGTTCTACTACGTCTAATCCGTTTGAAAAATCATCCAAAGCAATATCCTCTAAGAAAAAGTCTTTTTTACTCATGCCAAATAATAGAATTGCGAGTGTTATTCCAACATAGATCGGAATAAGTTAGTTTTTATAATTATATAACCTCTCTTATATTACCTAAAAATCACTAATTGTATAGCCCGTAATTTGTCCACGCACCAGAAAACCGTGAGTTTACCTATGAATGGTTTGGGTACGGGACTGCGCACCCCAAGCAAGCCATTAGCTTGCGAGGTATGAGAAGATATTATGGGTTTGCCCGTGGTGCTTCATTTTCTCGCAGTTCACTACTTGGCATTCCCAGAGATATTTAAATAGATTTGCTACCTTTTTTGAAAATACGGAGAAGCACAATTATTACCAATAATATAAGTACATTATAGAAAAACTCCATTAAGAACGATAATCCAAATGACTGATGAGAAGCAAAAAAACTCCAAAACACCACCTGCATGATCAGAACTCCAATTCCCATAAGTAGTGGTTGTGTTTCTCGAATAAACATTTTGCGTACTATGAATAATACGACACCACTTATACCTAACACTATGAGTTCTGGGGTTGCTGCTGGCATATATTTTGCTAAACCCAAAGTTGCTAAGACAAATGCACCAAATAGAAGTGGCTCATGTATACTAAACACAAACATAACAATCCCCACTAAATATATATTTGGTTTTATAGGGAGTGGAAAGGAAACAAGAATAGACAATACTATCAGAAGGGCAAAAATAATGAGCCCTTGTTTTATTTCATTTTGCATCTGCTGTTGCATGACCAAGTATTATTTATCAATACGCACCTTAATAGTGCGTAGGTCATTGATGGTGTAGGGGGTATCAATGGTTGCTTCTAAAAACGCGCCCAAAGAGTCTTCATGAGATTCGCGAACCGTGCCAATGGTAAGGCCGTAGGGCATGTCTTTTGAGGCGCTCACAATAATATCTCCGGTTTGTACTTTTTTTGTTTTATCAATGAGTGTAATACGCGGGCTCACTCCTCCTTGTAACAAGCCGTTTACCTCACTTGATCCTATACGTACCGGAATGGTAAGGCCTCCATCAAATATAGTTGCGGCCTCTGCTGTATTTTTAGTAACAGAAACTACCTGTCCTATTAATACTCTATCAGAAAATAACACCGCGTTTCCTACAGCAAGATTTGCATCAGATCCCTTGTCTAAAAACAGACGATTTTTAGTATTAAATGGATACAGCGAAAATACCTTTGCATCAACAACTTGTCCTTCATGAGGAACAATCATGTGTTGTTGTGCGTACAATTCATTTTTTAAATCTTCATTTTGTTTAATGAGTTCTCGTTGCTGGTCAACCGATACACTTGAGAACAGTGCCTGAACGTCACCTAATAGAAAGTGGGGTTTTGAAACAAAGAATGAAGTGGCAAACACACTCGTGCCAATCACCAGACATACCATAATCAAAATTCCTTGTATATATCGAGCGTGTGTCATGTTGTATTAATCGAGCACAATCGGTTTAACCGAAAGTGAAAAGATGTTTTTATATTCATCAATGTGTTCTGCCGCAATACCAGTTCCCCGTACTACACACGTGAGCGGATCATCAACTAAAATTGTCTTAACTCCTAATTCTTTTTCTGTTAATAGTGTCAGCCCGCGTAACAAGCTTCCCCCTCCCGAAAAATAAATACCATGACGCAAAATATCTCCCGATAATTCCGGTGGAGTATGTTCAATAATTTCACGAATTGATTCAATGAGTTGTTTGAGTAGCGGCAGCAACACGGAACGAATCTGTATATCGCGCACAAGTACTTCGCGAGGTAAACCGCTTGCTAAATCACGGCCAGATGCGTTTGTTTCAAATTTTTCAGTCCCCGCCATTGCCGAACCAATTTCAATTTTAATACGCTCAGCAGTCGGTTCACCCACCACCAACTTAAATTCATCGCGCATAAAGCGTATGATTTCTTCATTGAATTTGTCCCCGGCAATTTTAAGACTTTTTGAAACTACCACCCCTCCCATAGAAATAATGGCAATTTCTGTAGTTCCCCCACCAATATCAACAATCATGCTCGCGGTTGGTTCTTGAATAGGAAGTCGCGCCCCCAACACCGCCGCGATCGGTTCTTCTAACAAATAAACATTTGAAACTCCTGATGAAATAACCGCGTCCTCAACCGACTTACGTTCCACCTCGGTGAGATTGGTTGGAATTGCCACCACAGCGCGCACGTATTTAAACAATGAATCATCTTTTACGCGCTTTAAATAGTGTTTTAAAATCTCTTGTGTCA
This sequence comes from bacterium, assembly GCA_021844025.1. Taxonomy (GTDB): domain Bacteria; phylum Patescibacteriota; class Minisyncoccia; order UBA6257; family JAGOQP01; genus JAKBUF01. The sequence goes on from JAKBUF010000002.1 coordinate 50,649, forward strand.
TCACAAAGTCAGAAATAACTCCGTTTACCAACGGACGCACCACCGAAATATGAGAGGGGGTTCTTCCCATCATACGTTTTGCTTCATCTCCCACCGCTAATGTTTGACCTGTTTTTTCGTTTA
>JAKBUF010000017.1 GCA_021844025.1 bacterium
AAAGACGCGTTCTTTCCTCCGACTTGTGATACATCATGAATTGTAATTTCACGAAGTTGTTTAATAAAATCAGTTTTTGATTGCATGAGATTCATTATAAACGAAAAAGTAAAAAGGATAAAGTAAAAAAATAACTTCCGTGGTGTATGGCCACGGAAGTCTAATACAAAAATAACTCTATTTTCACCTTTTAGGAGCTATTTTTAGCCTACTTTGTTCAGAAAGATTATTTTGCGATCTTTCTAACAAAAGAGCGAGAGTTGCTTTTTCCATAATATTTGATCTATCGTCATGTAAATCTGATGGATCACTCATTCTAGTAAGAAGTATACGAGATAAACACACAACCACCCTCTCCTCACTTGTTAGGTCATTATTAGGATCTTCAAGAAAATGGATTAGTAATTTTTCTGCATCCTTTCTTTCTTGGGGAATAAGACGATCTATTAGATCAGACCTTCCCCAGATAATACAAGGGGTTATAAGAAGAGATAGGTTATACACATCGCCCCCACATTGCTCAATACGCGACACCTTATTTACAATAAAGAAATGGAGAAATTCTCCAACAAATCGAGGATAAGGGGGCGCTTTAAGTGACCCATCTACCGAACTCAGAAAATCAGCAAGCACAGTAAAGATGGAAACGGCCAGACCAACCTCCTCTTCATTTTGCTTATTAACCCACGATAAGGCAAAAAAGTTCCTTAAGAGACGCTTCACTATAATCTGTTTTGCCGTTTCGGCAAGATACTTGTTTTGTCTCTCCGAAATATGAATGAAAAAGACAATCTTTTGCAAAAAATTATCAAGATAATCCTTCAGTGGAACTTTAAATTCTCTCCTGGTATCACCGCCTATTCCGACCGAACAGCCTAGGTACAGAAGATTGGCAGCTTCCTTTTCACTCTTACACAAGCGAAAAAGCTCAGTAAAATGATCCCACTCCTCCTTTATCCCTGATAAAGTGGGCGGGATAGTATCGAGATGAGAAATAATATCTAGCATAAAACCTCCTTGTCTGTCCATCTCTTTTCTGGATGGCTCGGGTTCAAATTTATTTTTTAAATGTGCAGACGCGCAAACAACTTCTTTGCCATTCCGCGCACTTTTATACTACAACGTTTACAGAAAAAATCAACATTACCATAACATTCCAACATTCTTAAGAATGTTGGAATGTTATTTTGAATTTTATTCGAAAATTGGAAATTGAAAATTGATCATTGCATCGCTTTGCGATGTTTCGGTGTTACCCAAAAATCAAGTCGCCACTTACCGGAAACCGCCAACCGGGTCTGCGCATCAATTGCTGGAAACGCACCAAATATAATCAAAGTAATAGGCATCAACGCCCACGAAATAAAATAATACACATATTGCCACCATTTAACTTTTCCTTCTGGTTTGGGCGGCAACAAAAACAAACTAAGCGCCGCCGTGGTTACAATACCAAACGAGGCGCCAGTTAAAATCCATTGGGTAATACTGGGCAAATTATACGCCAACATAGTAATACGAAACGCCTGTCCCCCAATAAAAATAGGTAGCCATCCCAGCGCAAAAATAATAATAGAATTAGTCGCCCACGAGTGAAACCCCTCTAAAATATTAAATTTCCAAAAGAATTTTGTGCGCCAAGAAATACGCGGATGCTTTTTGAATTCACTAAACAAATATGCAACATTTTCAGACCCCCATGCCCATCGCCGTTGTTGTTTATACATATTTATCATGGTCCCCCAAAAAGTACGCGCCACATTCGCATCCATAGACACCGGATAAAACAACGGCACGGTGCGCCAATCTCCCTCATAGTGAGTCAAACACTGAAAGAAAATATGTGAATCTTCGCTTACCACATCAGTATGCCAAAATCCAATATCAACCAACGCCTGGTACGGCATAGAATGAGAAGAAAACGTAACCAGCTTTTCGGGTGTTGATTGTTGCATTAAATGCCAAAATGTTCCCGAAAACCCAATGATACGAGAGAGCGCCGGCGCTTCAAAAATATTATTAATAAAAAATGGCACTGGTTGATAGCTGGACCGCAAAGGATGCGTAGTGGTTAAAAATGTATATGAAAGAATACCAAAATAATCAGGATAAATTTGAGTATCAATATCAAACACAGAAACAATCACCTCAGCTCCCGAAATATGGCGCGCATCAATTATTTTATCCTTTGCTTCATGTACCGCCCATGACTCATTGGATCCCTTGCCAATATGTTCCCCAGGAATATTCTGTGGATGAGTAGTGACCAAAAAACCACCAAACAATTCTCCAAACTCAGCTTCTATTTTTTTGCCAACTTCTTGCGCGTGTTCGCCCGCACGCTCTTCTAATGCCAGCACCACTAAAAAATTCTCACGAGGATAATTTGACCCGGATAAGCGGACAAAAGTTTCTCGCACCACTTCATATTCCTCTTTGACCATAGGAAGCACTATTAAATGCCATAATGATTGCCACCGCTCCTTAGTGCGCTCATCTGTTTGTAATTTTTCCAACCAATCAGTTTTCATATTTACCCGCAATTTCTTGTAACTTGCATGTAAATACACGGCAAAATATACGGTTTTTAAAAACCAGTACACATCAAATAAAATAATAAAAATAGCCACCACCGCGGGGACCAAGAAAGAAAGCAATATCATAAGTACAAAAGTCCCCCACACCAAAAGGGCAGGAACTATTTCCATCCATCTATAATAAGAAGTTTGCTTATCTATAGTCATACTAAGTATCTACCATCATTACGTACTCATAAGGGTTAGTCAACGTCTCACAACCTACACCTAAGAACGAAACAGGGGCAGGGAATGAATAGAGCGAATGACTTTATACAACGAATACCCTAGTAAAAAAACACTCACACCACTTACCATTACCCCACCCACATACAGAAGAAATACCGAAGTTCCCCCAACAACTAAACCAAGCAATGGAGCAAGTAAAAATCCCCCACAACCCCAACACCCCGCGCTAACAACACCTCCCACCAACGCTAAAATACCACGCACCCCCGAAGAAGCAACCAGACGCATAGTATGAGAATGGCGCATATAAAAAATCTGAAGAGAAATTAAAACTCCCCACAAAATACTTAGTACAAGAGTTATGCCTAATGCAATAATTCCCCCGCTCGCATAAATACCAGAAACCAAAATATGAGCAATCACCGGAAAAATTCCCGACACATGCGCATCAAACAATGAATCAATGAGCGACCCCTGGACCGCATATGAAATAATCAAAAAACCAAAAACAGTTCCCACAAACGCTCCCACCACATATCTTGGGCGGCGAAACACTTCACGCAAAACTTCCATATAAAAATAAGAATCAATTAATTGTTCTTCAACGCAACATCCAAGATACCACGAACACTCGTTATATCTTGAGAACCATTAATAACGAATGTCTTCCCGCTTTTATTAATAACCACACTATACGGTGTACCTTGCGCCCCTAATGTAACACCCTCTTGTTGCTGTTTAGTTATTTTCTCGGCAAAAGGTTCTTTATTCAAACAATCAGAAAACTTGTTTTGATCAAGTCCCACAAAATTCGCGATTTGTGGTAATTGAGCAGGATCAAACCCATTATTTGAAGGCGTAATATCAAACAAACGATTCACATATTTCCAAAAACTTTCGTTACCACCCAAACTACCCGCGCACTCAGCTGCCTCGGCTTCATGGCGCGCCTTGGGGTGAATACTATCCAACGGAAAATGTCTATATATAACCGCCACCTTACCACTGGTACCATACGTACTCATGACCTGACTAAGGGTATCATGAAATTGTTTACAATACGGACACTCCAAATCAGAAAACTCAAACAATTTTACCGGAGCATCCTTATTTCCCCACACATAATCATCGGATTGAATAGAGAGAATATCTTTTACCTGTGCCGAAAGACCATTGGCCGCATCCGGGGTTTTTGTACCCGCAAGAGGAGAAAAAATACTCCCTGCATATAAAATAGAAACTCCTATAATAATAGCCGCTAGTATGATGGCACCACTCAAAAATAACGTGTGCTTGCGATATTCTTGAATGGAGAAAGGTTCATGAGAAATACCGCCGTGGTGTTCGTGTGATTGTTCCATAAATAAAAATATAAAAAAATAATATGACTACTATACACGTATAAATTTACTTATTCAACGGGAACAGTTGTTGGTTCAACATATTGAGCTGAAAGTTGTTTATATAAAAACGTGTACCCTAAAAAGACAAGTGCGGCAGCGGGAATAATGCCAATTCCTACTACCACCAGACCAACAAGAGAAACCCCAATACTTAATATCCAGTACCAAAATAACTTCCATTTATTCCCCGCGGTAATACGAGCGCTAGCGCGCAGTGCCTCGGTTGGTTTAAGATTTTTTTCTATCAACAGCCACGGAAAGAACTGATATTTTATCATCCATACAAAACCGGGAATAATAAACAAAATAAACCCGGCGCACAAAATTAACAAGTACAGAATCCCCGCCAAAATATAATCCTTAAATTTACCATGAGTATAAAATACCTCTTTTACTCGTACCGATTCCCCGGCATATAATTTTAACGCAATAGCAACGGTACTAATACCAAATACAATCTGAATAAAGACATTCACTATAGTAATTAGTATTGAGAGCCATCCCATATGATGATCCCCTGCATACGAGGAAAGCGTAGAAAAAATCGCCCGCGTGACTATAACAATCGCAAAAATTCCAACAAGCACCCAGAAGTGTTTAAGTAACATATCCCACGCCCATGAGAATGTTTTTTTAATAGAAATAGTATTCATAATTTATATTATCCATTAAGCACATTAATGTCATCTTGAAACTCAGCCGCTCGATCCACCACACGCGCACCATAACTATTAATAAAACTCTTGTAATTTGATCCGGCGTAATACTGCGCCGCCGCAACTTTTTCTGCGTATGCACTTCCTCCAGCCGCCCCATGATCTTTTAGGTATAGCGCCGTTGCCACAAACGCGTCACGATTACTCCACGGATTTGCGGGAGATGAGCCTGTAACACTTAAAATACGGTCAGCGTACCCCACCCAAGTAGAAGGTAAGAATTGAGCAGGTCCCATAGCTCCTCCATACGCACCATCGCGCGGAATCGGACACGACACAAACACACTTTCCGGATCAAGCCCCAAACTTTGGGTTATTTGTAAAAACACGGGAATATCTCGCCGCGGATGCATGGTGGTAGGATTATTTGCTTGCGCCGGATAATATGGGTTTACATCATATTTACACTTCCCCACATTTCTTCCCAACGCAGATTCTCTGTCTAATACCGCTAAAATAAGCGCCGCGCGCACCCCCGTAGCATCGGCCGCAATCTTGGCAAGATTATATGCGTCTCCAAAAGAAAGTTCTCCTCCACCAATTAATTCATACAACTGGCTACGAATCTGAGCTGCGGTTTTCTTCTTCTCAGCTACAATTTGTTGGTATTTTGCTTCCTGGCCCTTGGTCACCGCAAGTAATTGTTTTTTATCTGATTCGGTTTTTGCAACTGATTTTGCTTGCGCCTCTTGATACGCTTTCAATTGAGAAATATCGTCGTATTGATTTGAAAGAGATTCTTTCTGATCCATTAAATCATTTTTAAGCGAGATAATTTTTTCTAGCGTTTCGCGTAAATTATCCTGTACAGCTAAGAAACTATTCACATCTAAGAAAAAGTCTGAGAACCGGGGATTTTCCAAAACAAGTTCAAGAGTGTTTCGCTGTTCTCGTTCATAGAGAGTTTGTAATATGTTTGACAACGAATCTTTATATTGATTAATATCCCCCTCGGTTTGAGTAATTTTCGTTTTAGTAACTTGAATATCGTCGTTTAATTTATTCAAATTAAGCGTAATGGTTTTGATTTGTAAATTAAGAGTCGCAATTTTTGCATTTAAACTTTTAATCTCTCCCTGAAGGGTGTTGCCTTGTTTTTGATACTGCGCAATAAGTGCTTCGTGTTGCGCTATTTGGCTTTCTAAATCTTTGAGTTGTGACTCGAGTGCCGCTCGTTGCGCGTCTTTACTTTGGGCAGCCAACAACTGGTTTCCGCTCATGGGAGCATACACAAAACTGAACAAAAATGAGATGAGAGCAACCGAAATAGCAACATACGTTCCTAGTCGCCTGAGGGGAAGTTGATATTCATTATACTGTCTCAAATTTACCCGGGGAGAAACAGTACGAACAACTCGTTTTTTTTCTTGTACATCTATAAAAACTGATTTTTGTCGCATAGAAAATCACGATACTATTATCGCCTCGTTGATTATTAATAGTATATCATATTAAAGAACATAAATATACAAAAATCCCACGCACATGCGTGGGATTTTATTATAATGGATAAAAAACCAAATTATTTCTCAGGAGTTGCTACTTCAGCTTCAGGAGCTGGGGCTACCTCTCCTTCCTCTGGGGTAACAGGAGTAGGAACGACTTCTTCTTCAACCTTCGGTTCGGTTACCACTGCAACCACAGTCTCGGGATCAGTAAGTACCCGCACCTTTGCCGATACCGGTAAATCTTTCACGTGCAAACTCTGGTTTAGTTGCGCTAACAAAGAAATATCAACAGTCACATGAGCCATCAAATCAGCCGGAAGAGCTTCAATTTCAATTTTATCAAGCGCATGAACTAAAACGCCTCCCATCTCTTTAACCGCGGGAGACTCGCCTGTAAAATGCAGAGGAACCTCAGCGGTTGTTTTTTCATTCATATTTACCGCATAAAAATCAACATGCACAATCGTATCTCCTAGTCGATTCATTTGCACGGTATGAATAAGAACCGGATATGTCTGGGTATCTACTTGTAAATAAACAATACCGGTTTCTCCAGATTCTTGAAAAACTTTTTTAAATTCCTTACGCGGTATGCTGATATGTTTGTTCTCAAAATTGTGTCCGTAAATTTCAGCTGGGATCAAATCCTGCGACAATAAGCTCTCTACCGCTTTTTTAAATACATCTCGTGTTTGGGCTTGTAATTGAGTCATAAATAAGTTGAAACGTTATAAAGATAAAATCCTTTCAGATAAGGGTTTTATGATAGCCCAAAATAAAGGAAAAATCAACCCCATCTCATCACTGGTCACTAAACACTAACCGCAAGCCACTAATTTTCTACTTTCCCTGTAAATACAGTGCTTGAACCTCTTGAGAAGAGATTGCTCGACTGTAAACCCGAATTCCACTCAGGGCTGTATTCGCCCAATAAACACCCCCTACTCCATTATTAATATATGTGGGACCAGACGGGGTTACAAACGTGCCCGTGGTAGTGTTTTCGAGACTTCCATTTCGATACATTTTTGCAGTTGTACCATCATAGGTAACTACATAAAAACTCCAGGTGTTTAGAGATGCATCAGTTGTTGCAGGAAGATTAATAGTGCCCCCCGATTGCACTGTCCAAAATGCGAACAATCCATTTTGATCAAACCCCGAACGAAATCCCGAAACTGTATAACTTTCCATAGCAAAAAGTACATTTCCATTAACTCCATATCCCCCAGGGTTATTAAAAGCATAAGGATACACCCAAAAAGCCAAAGAAAAACCCTGAGCACTGAGAGTGTTATTTAAATTTACCCAACTATTACCATCTGGTAAACGAAGCGCATACCCAGTATTTTTTGCACTAGTCCAGGTAACATAAGAAGAGAGTGTTGCAGGAGTACTACTCGCAGAATTTGCCGCCGAAAAACCAGATCCTTCAGCAAGTTTCCAGTTGCCCGTAACGCTCCCAGCAGAACCCCACAGCGCCATATTGGTTCCCACTTCATACCGAGCATCGTCAGTTCCTCCATCTTGCGAAGCAACGGTTTTAATATTTTTTTCGGATTCAAAAAGTGCGGTAAGAACATATTTTTTATTTGCATCCACTACATACACATAAAAATGGTTTGTGTCGTTTGTAGGATCCAATGGAAGCGAACTTATAGTATGGAGCCCCGACACATCAACCGGCAACCATCCAGTGCCATCTATATTTCTATACGCAGCAGTTGTGGCACAATGATACGCCCACCCCGCCGGAAGCACGGGTAAAGCAGTCCACGAACCACACGTAGAAGAAGCATCAGGTAAAGAAATATATACAATTTGTGGAGAACCAAGAGTAATTCGAGGTCCTGCATATGTTTGGCGAGCAATCAACGCGCTTAGTGAATTTAAATCCGCCGAACGTTGCGCGTCTCTTCCCCGCCTAAAATATTCAACCGGTTGCAAAACAACTAATGCCAAAACTACAACAATCGCTATGATTGAAATCGCAATAAGCAACTCCATAAGAGTAAATCCTTGTGTGTTGCGCACAAAAGAAGTTGTACTGTTTTTTTGAAAAATACCAAACATGTTAGTCAATTATATCGGTTACTATGCGCTCAATAGTTTGTGTGAGGGCATCAATAACCTCGGGGAGTATATGATATGGAACCACATCGCCTGCATGTTGAGTAAGTGATTGTTCTAAAGCATTTCTCCACGCAACCCGAACTTCGGTTGAAATATGGGTAATTAAAACCCCCGCTTGCAACGCATCTCTTATTTGTTTTTTGTCGGTGCCCGATCCCCCATGTAATACAAGGGGAACAGAACTTGCAGAAACTAACGCATGAATACGCTCTAAATCAAGCGGAGGGTTAGATGATCCTTTTAACATACCGTGAATATTTCCTACCGCAGGAGCAACTAAATCAACGCCCGTATGAGAACAAAATGTTTGTAATTCTTCAACGGTTGTATGAGTAGAAAGATCCAAAGGCAATGCGTCTAACTGAACTGAAGAGGAACCAATATACCCCAACTCACCCTCTACTAATATATCGGTATTATGTGCAGAAGAGTACCCTCGCACCCAATCAACCACTTCTTTAGTTTTTGTAATATTTTCTGCAAGTGAAAGTTTCCCCGCATCAAATAATACTTCGTCAAACCCAGCCTCTACTGCTTGTTTTATTGCTTCAAAAGAATGGGTATGATCCGCATTCAGGTATAGTGAGATACCCTCGGAACGATACAAGCGAACAAGATCAGCAATGCGCCTCACACCCCACGCAGCACGCTCTCCTTCAGAAACCCCAACTAAAAGGGGTGTGTTTCTTTTTTGAGATACTTGAGCTACCGCTTCCAACTGTTCATAAGAACCAACATTAATATGTAGGAGGGGGTGTTGATCTTTTTTTGCGTCAGACAACACCTCACGTAATGATTTCATGGGTATAGTATAAAACACCCCACCCCCCAAAGCAACGCGGCAAATACTCCCCCTACTTTGACGATCGTCAAAGTAGGGGGAGTAAAAAATTATTCCACCACCTGATGTTTTACTAGTACTTGGTATGGCTTACAAGAACGCAATAATTCTCTATGCGTTCCAACACCAACAACCCGACCCTCATCAAGTACTATAATTTGATCAGCATCTTGCACGGTAGAAAGACGGTGAGCAATTACAATAGTCGTTCTGCCCTTTGATGCATCTCTCATTGATTCTTGGATTAAGTGCTCATTCTCGGTGTCTAAATTTGAAGTCGCTTCGTCAAAAATAAGAATACGAGGATCTTTTGCTAACGCACGCGCAATACCAACCCGTTGCCGCTCTCCACCAGAAAGTTTGATACCCCGTTCTCCAATAATCGTATCAAATCCTTTCTCAAGTTTGTGCATAAACCCATCTACACGCGACATACGCGCAATGTGCCACAATTCATCATCAGACAAAGCCTGGTCATATTCATTTCTTCCAAAACAAATATTATACCGCAACGTATTATCAAATAATGCCACTTGTTGTTCCACCATACCCACAGAGCGGCGGTATTTTGAAATATTCATGTCGCGAATATCAATACCATCAATAATAATATGTCCAGAATCAGGATCGTACGCACGCAATAACAAATGTACAATGGTTGATTTCCCCGCCCCCGAAGAGCCAACAATGGCCGTACGGGTACCCGCGGGAATAACAAAGGAAACATTGTGCAATGCACTTTTATTTTGCTTATTGTTCATTTCATCGCCATTCCATTCGGAATTAGTATCTTGATCATCATCGTCATCGTTCTCAAGATAACGCCGTTTCGGATATGAAAATGAAACATGCCCAAATGCCACCTCACCACGCAAATCAGAAATATCAGTAGCACTCTCAGGAGAAACAATAGCCGAAGGAACTTCAAAGAATTGAAACAGTTTTTGCACCGAGGTACCGGTATCCAATAACCGACGATGTAAATATCCAAGATCAGACAAGCGGCCAAACGCATCAGAAGACCATGAGAAAAGCACCACAATGTATCCGGGTAAAAACATTCCTCGATATACAAACCAAACCCCTAGTCCCATGACCGCAACCCGGGTAAGCACGGAAATAACATATCGAACCTGCGATAAGCGCTCAAACCACAACCAAGTTTTACTCCCATAATCTCCAATGCCCTGATAACTCTCGTCCATTTCTTTAAGTGAGCGACTTTCCTGTGCATTCGACTGAATTAATTCAACATTACGTAATAATTCTGATTCCAGTTTTCCATTTTTGTCCCACATATCTTGCAAAGTACGTACTCGAGGTTGAAACATTTTGTTTAAATAAAACGTCACCACAAGGAATAATA
>JAKBUF010000018.1 GCA_021844025.1 bacterium
CGTTACCGTGGAATCCTAGGGCTTGCAAAAAAATACGTAGTGATATAGAATATAATAAAAGCTGATAAAACAGCTTATTTTCTACCTATATCGCGGGATGGAGAAGTAGTATCTCGTCAGGCCCATAACCTGAAGACCGTCGGTGCAAATCCGGCTCCCGCAACAAAATGAAATAATCCCCGCAAGGGGTTATTTTATTTTGGGGATGACGGATGTGTGCCGACCTCGAGACGTCTATCGCTATATAGACATATATCGTGCATTCTGCTATTCTTTTTTAATATGGCAAAATCAAACTTAAAGCTTAAGGCCCAAGAGTTGAGAAAAAGAGGTGAAAGTATAGGTGATATAGCTACTATTTTGGGCGCGTCTCGATCATCAGTAAGTACTTGGTGTTCTGATATAGTGCTTTCTCGTAAACAGCAGGAACTACTGAATAGAAAGATGAGAATTGGGAATTATAAAGGAAGATTAATCGGAGCGGCTATACAAAAACAGAAGAAGTTAGATAAAATAGATTTTTATAAAAAAGAAGCAAAGGAGGAAATATCAGAAATAAGTAGAAGAGATATACTCATGTCATTCCTTGGCCTGTATCTCGGGGAGGGAGCTAAATCGGGAAATTGTTTTCAATTTGTTAATTCAAACCCTGATATTATAAAATTTTGTATTAATGCCTTAGAGCAAATTTTTAATATACCTCGGTCAAGAATATATTGTAATGTCTTAATTAATGAATTGTATAGAGATGGTCAGTCTAGGATAGAAAATAAATGGTCAGAAATAACTAAAATTCCAACAGCACAATTCAGAAAGACTATAGTAATAAAATCAAAAAACAGAAAATTATATAATAATAGTGACTATCTCGGAACTTTTATGATTAGAGTTTCGAAGAGTTCTAACCTTCAATATAAGATATCTGGGTTAATGTATGAATTATTAAAATCGCTGAATTTAGATTTGCATTAGACTAAGTGTTGTAGTATTTTTTATCTTAATGCCAGGGTAACTCAGTGGTAGAGTGACGCTTTCATAAGGCGTAAGTCGTGGGTTCAATCCCCACCCCTGGTACAAAATTAAAATATCCTAAAGGGTATTTTTATCTTTGTATAAGGAAAACACAAACTGCTTTGTGTTTGTGTGGGGATTGAAGACCGCAGCGTTATGCGACGAACGAGGTGGTGAGGAGCATCGCGAGGGGCGGGCTGCGAGAAATTTTTCGGAAGAGAAATTTACTTGTAGCCAATCCCCACCCCTGGTACAAAGAATAAAAATTAGCCGTGAGCCACGGCTAAAACGTTAACACCCGGTTTCAGGGACAGGAATTTCATCAAGAACATCTGTGTCCGAGTATTCATATAAACTCAGGTGAGGTGTTGGATTTTCCCATCTAGCGACATCACTATTCAGGTGGTACAAGGTATGATGTTTACAAAGTAAACCGGTGAGAGCTATTGCAGGAGACGGTTCGTTCAACGATTTGCATATCCAACAAGAATAATGTTTGGACAGATCAGCGGATAAAACCAAAGCATTTAGTTCATCTTCTTCTATAGGCGTGATGTGATCTTGTGGATCTGTCGGTTTCTTATGATGTTTTATATATAACAACCGGAACCGATCCCGCTCTTCTTTCGTATGCATAATACCTCCGAATTGTTCTAAAAAAACTATACACCAACACAACCGTATGGTCAAGCAAACCCCGTTACTTAACCACGAGGCGTTTAAGTAACGGGGTAAATATATCAGATATGATATAGGGGAAAATCTCTTTTTCAAAAACTGTAAAATCCTTTTTACTAATGTTTTTGAGCACAAATTCATCTGCTTTTTTACGAACAACCTCTTGTGCGGGACGAATACCAATTTTACCTCTATAAAAATTTTTTCCGCCACACTGTTGCATAATAGATTCTATACCCCGATGTCCCGCTGAGCGTTGATCAAATGTAATTTTACAAGAACCAATCGTCATGTCGCTATCGTCGTGCAATACCAGTAATGAAGAAAGGGGTAATTTAAAATATTGCAGGGCTCGGGATACTGCTAATCCCGATTCATTCATATAAGTATGGGGGAACACAAACACAACCGTCTGTTTATCTGGCCCCGTAACTGTGTAATATGAGAAACTTTTATAGGGGGAACGAAGTTGAGAACATGACCACGAATCGGGAAGGTGTTTGCTTATGTACTCAAGTGCCAACATTCCTACATTGTGATAGGTGTGGGTATATTCATCCCCTGGATTTCCAAGTCCAGCCACCACACGAACCGATGATAGCTCGCTTTTTTTGTTCATTTGCTTTTTCATGTATTTTGGGTAATATTACCACATTACTAAGACGGTGCATAGAATTTTATCATGAAAAAAACGCTGTACGCCATTTGGGAAATAGTTGAAGTATTTCTAATTGCTATTATTGCAGTTGCGGCAATTAAATATTTCCTTATTCAGCCATTTATTGTAAATGGAGCCAGTATGGAGCCAAACTTTTCCGACGGTAATTACTTATTGGTAGATGAAATTAGCTACCGGTTTTCAGAGCCGGAGCGGGGAGATGTAATCGTGTTTAAGGCTCCCACTAATCCAGCTGTGTATTACATTAAACGGGTTATTGGACTTCCCGGGGAAAAAATAGAAATTAACACCGATTCGGTGGTTATTACCAACAAACAACACCCAAACGGATTTGCGTTGCAAGAGCCGTATTTGGAGAGCGCATTAAAGAGCAATCCATTTGGTAATATTGTTATGACCCTAAAAGATAACGAGTATTTTGTTATGGGAGACAATCGTTCAAATAGCCTAGATTCACGCCGTTGGGGTCCTTTAGTGCGCAACGATATTATTGGAGTTGTGCGCGCGCGTTTATGGCCCGTGTCTCAACTCTCGTTTTTTAGTAAAGAAAGCTATGCAACAAACTAGCAAATTTATTTGCTATAAATTTTCATTTATCAATTTCCATTTAATTTACAATTATAAAATTATTCAATTTCAAAATTCATTGGCCATTGATTATTGAAAATTGATCATTCTACAAATTCATTTGAGATTTAAAATATTAAAAATTACTGCACCCTATAGTGAAACAAAGTTTCTACTACTGGGGAATTAAAAATTTTCACCACATGTCTATATCAATACCCCGAGCAAAGAAAAAAGTTGAAAAAAAACCAGCAGGTTCTGGTAAAAAAATACCATTTCAATCTCCCAAGGGAATGCATGATCGCTTACCCGCCGACTTTATATATATAGACAAAATAGAAAAGGCGCTTAAAAAAGTGTCTGGGTTCTATGGATTTGATCGCATTGAAACCCCCGTACTAGAAGATATTAAATTATTTGAACGAGGAACTGGGCTTACCTCAGAAGTGGTGCAAAAACAAATGTTTACCGTAAAAACAAAGGGAGATGGGGTTCTTGCATTGCGCCCAGAAATGACTCCGGGGGTGGTACGGGCATACGTAGAGCACGGGCTTTTACATGTGGTAAATCCGGGTAAGTTTTTTTATATGAGTCCGGTGTTTCGGTATGAGCAACCGCAACACGGCAGATTTCGCCAGTTTTATCAAATTGGATTTGAGGTTCTTAATTCCGATGACCCGGTGTACGATGCGCAAATTATTAACGCCTCTTTGAAAATTTTTGATGAAGTGCGTCTTAAAAACGTAACGGTAAAATTGAACACCATTGGTTGTAAGACCTGTCGCGCCGGATATGTAAAAAAACTAAAAGAATACTACAAGAATAAATTAGGATTGGTATGTAGAGATTGTGTAAAGCGGTACGCAGAAAATCCTCTCCGTATGTTGGATTGCAAACAAGACAAATGCCAACCCTTTAAAGCAGAAGCGCCCCAAACGCTCGATTTTATTTGTAATTCATGTAAAACACATTTTAAGTCGGTGTTAGAGTTTTTGGACGGAGCTCAGGTACCCTATATGATTGATCCCACATTGGTTCGCGGCTTGGATTATTATGCGCGCACCGTGTTTGAATTTTTTGCAGAAGGTGTTGATTTTGCGTTGGGTGGTGGGGGACGATATGACTATCTGTCTGAAACTATGGGTGGTCCCAAAATGCCCGCAATTGGTTTGGCGTGTGGAGTTGAGCGTATGATTGAGGCAATGAAACTGCAAAACATTGAGCTAACCACCAAGCAGAACTGCAAAGCATTTTTAATTTATATGGGGGACCAAGCAAAGAAACAGGCAATGATGTTATTAGATGAATTTTATAAAGCCGGAGTGCCGGTGCGTGAATCATTCGCAAAAGAGTCATTAAAATCACAATTACGCCTCGCCGACAAAGAGCAGGTACACTTCGCTCTGATTTTAGGACAACGAGAAGTATTTGAAGAAGTGATTTTATTACGTGACATGAAAACGGGAGCGCAAGAAACCATACCCCTCAAAAAAATTGTGGCGGAGTTGAAGAAGAGAATATAAGGCTTTGCAATTTTCAGTTTTCAATTTCCAATTTACATTTAATTTTTAATGTTAGAAAATATAAAAATAAGAAAAACTAAAAAATCTGACATAAAGACTCTCTCGCGCATTTATAAAGATGTATATGAAACGGAGAGATATGGAGAGAAGTGGAATGTAAAAAAAGCAGAAACGCTCTTACGATTTTATTTTAATCAAAAGACATTTATTGGTCTAACTGCTCTCTATAAAGAGAAAGTCTGCGGTGCATTTTTTTCTTGTGTGAAACCATGGTGGGACGGGGACCATTTAGCAGAAGGAGAATTATTTATCGGACCACGCTACCAGAAAAAAGGAATAGGAACAGAACTATATGCAGCGATGATGAAAACTGCTTATCAAAAGGGATGCATTATTCATGAGCTAGTTGCTTATAAAAAACCATCGGAATGGTATAAAAAGATTGGATTTAAAGAAACAGAATTGAAATATTTATCTGGAAATATAAAAGAAATTATAACCCGGTTATCTAAATAATACTTTATAACTTTAAAACTTGATAACTTCATGGCTGATACCTGTCTCTTTTGCTCAATTATAAAAAAAGAAAAACCCTCATTCACTATTTATGAAGACGATGCGGTGGTGGCATTTTTGGATATTTTTCCTCATGCGCCGGCGCACACTGTGGTAATTCCCAAGAGACACATGGAAACAGTGCTTGATATGCAACCAGAAGAAATGCAGACATTCTGGGTAGGAGTAAACCAAACAATAAAACTTTTACAGAAAACTCTACATCCCCATGGCTTTACAATTGGGATTAACCATGGTAAGGTAAGCGGACAAGCGGTGGAACACTTACACATACATATATTACCTCGCTTTGAGGGTGATGGCGGCGGCTCCATGCACAGCGTTATTAAAAATCCCGGAACCAAAACTCCAGAGGAAATGTATGAGGAAATAAAAAAGTTATCAAGTGAAAAGTTATAAAGCATGTCCCGTACTCAATTTAATTGTAGTATCGGGGTTCTAAAGAATAAATGCACTTGATAATCACCTATCTAACATATACTTTATAACTTGATAATTTTAAAACTTTAAACTAACGCATATGATCGAAATTAAACGAAAAGAGGGAGAATCTCCCAACGCATTCCTATACCGGTTTACTAAAAAGATGCAGCAATCTGGTATTTTGAAAGAAGCAAAGAAACGTCGCAGCTATGCGCGTCCCGCAAATAAAAATGGCAAACGCGCTTCAGCAATGTATCGTTCCAATAAAAAAGTGGAAATCGAAAAACAAAGAAAGTTGGGAAAATAAACGCGTAATAACTTATTACGCGAGTTTTCAAGTTGAAAGTGTAAAGTTTAAAGTAGATTACTTGAAAATTTGATAATTTTATAACGACGTCATGGTACGAGAACAAATACAACAATCACTTATAGCCGCGCTTAAAGAAAAAAATGAAGCGCGTGTTTTAACGCTACGCGGTATTACTTCTGCGCTACAAAATAAAGAAATAGAGTTAAAGGGTTCTGGAAAAGATATGCAAGAATCCGATGTATTAGATGTCTTAAAAAAAGAATTAAAAAAGCGAATGGATGCGGCTCAGTTATATACCCAAGGAGGTCGCGATGATTTAGGACAGAAAGAATTAGCAGAGGCAGATATTATTAAAGAGTTTTTACCTCGTATGCTAGAAGAGGAAGAGGTGCGCGCGCTTGTTGATGGGGTTATGGCTTTGCACGCAGGAGCAACCCAAAAAGAAATGGGAATGATTATTAAAGAAGTAAGCGCAAAAGCAAATGGCGCGGCAGACGGATCTTTAATTGCACGATTGGTAAAAGAAAAACTTGTGTAGTGCGACGCTAATCCCCGAATACATCCGAATGATACGAATATAACTACTAATAAAATTCGCAGATTCGTTTGGTGTATTCGAATTAATTCGTCTCCTCACGGGAGATCTACTATAGGTACAATAGTTTAGAGTCGGTTTCTATGAACACTATTCATATTCACGCAACGAGAACAAACTTTCATAAAGATGCCGCGCTGATTCTTACGGTGGCACAAAAAACTCTGACAATGCTAAAAAAAGACGGCTATACGCTGGATATTTTTTTATTACGGCAGAACATGATTCACGCGCTCAACAAACAATGGCGGGGCAAAGATGCTCCCACTAATGTGCTTAGTTTTGCTGAACGAGATATTTCTATGAAAGATTTACCCAAAAAACTGCGTGATAAAAACTATTTAGGAGAGATTTATATTAGTCCTGATTTTGTCCGAAAGCACAAGCAGTCAATAGAACACATGGCAGTACATGGGGTGTTACATGTATTGGGATATGATCATATACGGGAACTAGATGCTAAAAAAATGGAACGTGTAGAACAAAAGATACTTACTTGTCTGAAATAAAATTATATACATAAATTATATATTAAAGTCTTTGCCCAAATTTATTACGATCGTAATAAATTTGGGCAAAGAGAAAATAGACCCAATAAAATATAATAAAACTGGAAAAAGCAGTACGATCTGATATAATCCACACATGGATATTATTACTACATTTCGCAAGGAGACTGATGAGATTCTTAGATTTTTTAAAGAAGAAATAAGCGCCGTGCGCGGTTCACGTCCCACGCCAGCGCTCGTAGAAGACGTAATGGTTTCTTGCTATGGGCAGCAGATGGCAGTTAAACAATTGGGGTCAATTACCATTATTCCCCCCCGAGAAATTCAAGTAACTGTATGGGATGCTTCGGTAGCCCCCGCGGTCGCAAAAGCAATTGGAGAAAAATTAAATATGCAAACTGCCCAGGAGGGGACCGTTATTCACGCCAACCTTCCTTCGTTAACCGATGAGCGCCGTACCGATCTGATTCGTATGGTAAAAACAAAAGCCGAGGAAGCGCGTATTAAATCGCGTACTGCTCGAGACGATGTAAAAAAAACAATCACCAATCAAGAAAAAGAAGGAACTATAACCGAAGATGATAAATTTACTTTTCAGGAAGATATTCAAAAAGCGCTTGATTCATTTAATACGCAGGTAGATGAGTTGGTGGAAAAGAAAATAAAAGAAATTAATGAGTAGAACGGTTTTGATATTACTGCTCCTTATAACTGTTTAATTTTCAATAGTCAATGACCAGTTTTCAACCAATGATCTAATATTAAAATTATCTACTTGAAAATTAAATGAAAATTTTAAATTGTAAATTGAAAATTAATAAGTAACACGAGCTACGATATTCTTGTTGCTAAATGAATTTATTTTTTTATGTTGCTTACCATTATTATATTTATTCTTATATTGGCGGTGCTGGTGGTTGCCCATGAATTTGGGCATTTTTTCAGTGCACGGAAATTCGGTATGTATGTAGAAGAATTTGCTATAGGATTTCCTCCCCGTGTTATATCGTGGGTAAAAAATGGAACCCGAATTAGTATTAATGCGGTTCCTTTGGGAGGATATGTAAAAATACCAGGAGAGAATGGAGAAGAAACCCTTACCCCAGAAGAAGAGAAAGTAGTTAATCCAGAACAACTTTTTTCCAAAAAACCCGCATGGAAACGGATTGTAGTGTTATGTGCGGGAGTACTTATGAATGTGCTGGTTGGTTGGTTGTTGTTAATTCCCGTATTTGTGCACGGTATTGGTTCGGGGGTTACGGTAATTTCGGTTTCAAAAGATTCACCGGCGTATCAAGCGGGTATACAGGCAGGAGACCGTATTGATGGTTTTAGTTCAGTTGCTCAGTTTGTAGAAACAGTAAAAAGCCAAGCGGGTAAAGAAATGTCAGTTACTATTTCACACGAGGGATCTGAAAAAAATATAACTGTTATTCCACGTGAAAATCCTCCCTCAGGAGAAGGGGCTTTAGGGGTGGGGCTTTCTGAGGAGGGTATTACCGCAGTACCTTTTGGCCAGGCAATTGTAGATGCTGGGAATATGGCGCTACAAGTTTTTGGAGCAATTTTTGTTCTTTTGTTTAAACTGATTGGGGGGTTACTCGGCCTTACTTCGGGAAACATGTTCCAATATATTACTGGTCCAGTGGGAGTGTTTCAGGCGACCGCGCAAGCATCTGCGCTTGGATGGGTGCATGTATTATATTTGGCGGCTATTATTTCTTTAAACTTAGCAGCGGTGAATATATTTCCATTTCCTGCTTTAGATGGGGGGCGGGTGCTTCTAGTGGTGATAGAAAAAATAAAACGCTCTCCGGTGAGCGCGCGTACGCAAGCGGTGGTAAACGGAGTCGGATTTTTTGTATTAATTGCGCTCCTATTATTTATTAGTGTGCGAGACGTAATTCGTATTTGGTAGAATCACCTAAAGATGGTGTTATCTTTAAAACCCTTGTTACGAGGGCTGTTTTTATCTATACTGAATTGTATAGCTTTCGAATTTACTTTAACCCTAGTAGTAGAACAAATTTCACTACAGGGCATGCTTTAAAACCTGATAACTTTATTAACTAACTCCCATGCTTCAATCTCAACTCCCTTCATTTGCCAGAAAAGAGTTTCCTAAAGACGAAGAGTCATATAACGCGCAAGTGTTAATTCGCGCGGGTTTTGTAGAAAAAGTAATGGCTGGGGTGTATGCATTTTTACCCCTGGGACTACGGGTATTAAAGAATATTGAGCGGGTGGTGCGCGAAGAAATGAACGCATTGGGAGCGCACGAAATTTTAATGCCGGTACTGGGGCCCAAAGACCAATGGCAAAAAACAGGTCGTTGGGATTCGTTAGACGTGTTGTTTAAAGTAATCGCGCGCGACAAAAAAGAATATGCCCTAGGACCAACCCACGAAGAAATTGTTGTTCCTATCGGACAGAAGGCAATTTTTTCATACCGGGATTTACCCTTAGGATTGTATCAAATTCAAAACAAATTTCGTGATGAACCACGAGCAAAGTCCGGGTTATTACGAGGGCGTGAATTTTTAATGAAAGACTTATATTCATTTCACGCAAACATTGCAGATCTTGAGTCATATTATGAACGTGCATTACAAGCGTATAAGACTATATTTACTAGGCTGGGGCTTTCGGCACTACAAGTAGAGGCATCGGGGGGAAGTTTTTCAAAATATTCTCACGAGTTTCAAGTACTTACTCCAAATGGAGAAGATAGTATTGTGCACTGTTCATCGTGCTCATTTGCGCAGAACCGGGAAATCAATGAAAGTAAAGCGGGTGATCTGTGTCCACAATGTAATAGTCCTCTGTTAGTGAGCGCGGGAAGTGAGGTAGGAAACGTATTCCAACTAAAAACTAAATATTCCCAACCGTTTGGGCTTTCATACGTAGATGAGAAAGGAGAACAGCAAGAGGTGCAAATGGGTTGTTACGGCATTGGTATTTCAAGACTCATGGGTGTTATTGCAGAGGTATATCATGATGATAAGGGTTTACGGTGGCCAATTGCCGTGGCTCCTTTTCAAATACATATATTAGTGCTGGAGGGGCAAGACGAATCGGCAAATCAAGAACGACTATCTAAGGCACAGTCTTTGTACACCACGCTACGTGCCAAAGGGATAGAGGTATTGTTAGATGATCGTAAAAATATTTCTGCAGGACAAAAATTAACCGAGAGTGATTTAATGGGTATGCCGTTTCGTGTAGTGTTAAGTCAAAAAACCGGCGATCAGGTTGAGATGAAACGACGCACAGAGAGTCAAGCGGAATTAATTGATTTTTCCGACGTAGAACGGTATCTTGATACCCATAAGTAATCTATGAATGTAACGTATGTCCAGTGACTTTACTCTATATGCTATAAGCAAGAGTATATACTGGAAGATGTAAAAGAGAGAAAATCCCGTTTGTTAAAGAATGTTATAACCTATTATAAAAAATAAAGTAAAGTTACTGGATATGTCATTATTTGATCGATTTAAAACAGATATTGGTATTGATTTGGGAACCGCAAACACACTGGTGTATATCAAGGAAGAAGGGGTGGTAATTAATGAACCCACCATTGTGGCAGTAAACGAAAAAACAGGTCAAACATTAGCGGTGGGAGATGAAGCAAAACGTATGATGGGAAGAACCCCCTCTCATATTTCGGTGGTGCGTCCGTTGGTAAACGGAGTTATTTCTGACTTTGTGATGAC
>JAKBUF010000003.1 GCA_021844025.1 bacterium
CAATCGAAGCTCTTTATTGATGATGGGGAGTACCCATCTAAGTCGTTCTTCTTGTATTGTTTGTGCCATAGCTATAGCCATTTCTCCATTCTAGGAGAAAACCGCCATATGTCCTTGCACATTACCCTCGTTTATTGACACTTCTTGTATTTTTTGGTATTTTACTTTTGGCACGCAGGATGACATTGCCACTTTATAGTGGTAAGGAAAGTCCGGACACTTATACGCATCTCACCAAGGTAAGATGCTTGGAAATGATCAATTTCCAATTTCCAATTTTCATTCAATTTTTTAATTATATAATTTTAAAATTTATTGATCATTGGTCATTGACCATTGAAAATTTAACAAGTATTGAACTTTCGTGAGGTGCGTAACGTGTAGTGGGTAACTCCCACCCAACGAAAGTTGAGAGGTGCGAACAGAGACGGGTGTATTTGAAAGAATACATCCACCCTTTGGAGCTTTATGCGAAAAAGGGTGTAGTCCTTGTGGTAACATAAGGAGTGAAACGGCAAAATCCTTACATGAGTGCAAGACCGTATCCAGCTCCACTTTTGGGAGTATAGAATTTATTTTCAAAAGTGGGGCTGGGTGAGTCGCTTGAGCCTGAGAGTAATTGAAGGCCTAGATAAATTGTCATCTATCCACATCTTTTGATGCGGTGGACAGAATCCGGCTTACATGCGTGCCGGTTTTTGTTTTTTATATTTTCTTATGATATTTTTGTAATATGTCATTCCAGTCAAAGCGGGATCATTTTTTTGAAAACTTTTGGCGCTACACCACTAACGTGTGGACGTTGGTGTGTATTGGTATTGTATTGCTCGATTTCTTTACGAACGGTTCGTATCACTATTTGGTTGCTCCAGCCTCTGTTATATACGGATCTCTGCTCAGTATTTTTGTGGGAACCAAGGAGTTTAATCGGTGGTTTGAACGCGATGGATCCGGAAGACACCCCGGAGAGATTTTCGTGGCAGCGTGGAGTGCGGTGTTTGTATTTTTGATTATTATTTCATTGTGGCTTGGTAATTCTTTTGTGATTTCCTCTGATGTTATTTCTATATATATTATGGTTTTGACGGTGTTTGCTATTACTCAGAGTTCAAAACAGTTATATACCAAAAAGAAAAAGCGTTAGGCCTTACCATATTAAACGGGGTTTACTTAATAAAGTATTTGTGTTAGATTTATAAAACCACTTTTTTGGGTGGTTTTATTTGTTCTTTAAATTAATTACTTATTTTTCTCATAACTTTTCAGGAGACACTCATTATGAATATGAGTAAGATGGGAAGTAAAAATGTTCAGAATGCTGTTAAAAAAACTTATGAGGATGCACTTCGTGAGTTTGAAGACGGTATTATTGGACAAGATGTATGGTCCTTTTTATTTACTGCGGCGGGATTACCGATTCCTCCCGGGTTGGTTAAAAAAACTCTTCCTCACTCTCAAGATCTAAAAGGCATAAAGAGAGAAAACGGAGAAATGATAATAACCACAATCGGGAATATTAAAAACGGTATTTCCATAAATGGATTGTTTTGGGGGAGGCTCGGTGTCTCTTTTAAAAATAATTTTTCCATTGATGGGCCGTCATGGAGGCGGTATTTACAAACTGGTTTTGCTCACGAAGTTGGTATCTTTGTTGGAAATCCTGCAGGAGTAGGAAAGGGGCTTGATCTCACTATTCATAGAGGAACACTTCTTGGCGATGATCACTTTGTCCCGTTCTCTGGATTGCAAGTAATTCCAGAGTCTGTCCACTATCTGTTAAAGGGTGAGTTTCTAAATAAAAATCACGTCGTTTTATGTAATGATGTTTTTAGGAAAAACGTGATGATCGGAGGTGGAGATTCTCACCTTAAAATGTATGACAAAGGAGTTTGTCCCCATGTCGTTTCATTGGGGAAAATGAGGAAGGTGTTTATAGATTGAAAAAACCCGGGGAGCAATCCTCGGGTGTTTTTATAAAATATTGTACGACTGAAAAATTTTATTTTTCTTTTTCAATCTGTTCTTTAATATACAATCCCCAGCTTTCCGTTTCTTTTTTGTTTGCTTCTAGTTTAGCGAGTTCTTCAAGAATATGTTGATTTTTATCTTGTGCGTACTTATTTTGCAAATAGGTATAGGTAATGTCTATTTTAGCGAGTGTTTCTTGTGCATCATCTAGGTAATCCTGCAAAATTTCTTTTTTCGTTTTCATATAATTAGTTTAGTGATAATCTAAGGCGCAGTGTAGCGTATGTTTTACTTGGAAGCAAGTTTTTTTATTCATAATTTTATGGTACACTAATTTTTATATGTCACATACGCATCGTAAACGAGTAAACGTTCCCTCTATTCACTTGAATGTTGAGCCGCTGTCTCACAAAGATATTGTGGAAGCTGCTAAAAAACGTGTTTCTATTGTGAACAAAGAGTTAATAGAAGGAATGGAATTTATTGGTTCGTATCCTAAGTCGGTCACTTTCTTTGGATCAGCTCGATTTAACGAGCACAATCCTTGTTATGAAAAGGCGCAGCGCATTGCGTCTATTTTAGCAAGGAAGGGGTATGCAATTGTAACGGGAGGGGGCCCTGGAATTATGGAGGCGGCGAATCGGGGTTCTTCCGATGTGGGGGGTAGCTCAATTGGTTTTAATATTGTGCTTCCTAAGGAGCAGGTTATGAATCCGTATGTACAGGATCATATCGATTTTGAATATTTCTTTACTCGTAAGGTGTGTCTAACTTTTTCCGCGGAAGCATATTTATATTTTCCGGGCGGGTTTGGAACGCTCGATGAATTTTTTGAGATTCTCACCCTGGTACAGACGCGTAAAATTCCTCGAGTTCCTATGATTTTGGTAGGTGTTGATTTTTGGTTGCCACTCAAACATTTTGTTGAGAATTTATTACTTAATACCTACAACACTATTTCTAAAGAAGAGCTTGATCTTTTTGTTATTACCGATGACGAAGATGAAATTGTTCGGTTAGTGACACAAGCTCCTATGAGGAAAGAATAAAATTGAGTTATCGACTTTTTATTTTTGTATTTTAAATTTTACTACGGTATACTTACTTATATGGCACAGCAAAAAAAGAAAAAACTTATTCCTGTAACCGATATTGTTCCGTCTGATTCTGTTATTGAACAAAAAACAAGAAAAGAACCCACTCAAGTCATTTTATCTGACGAAGCTTTTTCGGATGTTTCCGATATAAAAATTGATGCGTTTCGTGATTTTGGAAAATCTTCTCATTCCGCGTCTTCTCGCGCTGCTTTGCAGCCCTTACCCGAATCATGGGAAACCCCCACTCCTCCACGCCGTAAAAAACGGTCGTATAAAGGAATATTAGCGGGTATGGTAGTGCTCGCGGCTGCTATGTATGTGGTGTTTGGTATTCTGCCGCGCGTTACCGTTTCCATTGTGGCTAAAAAAATTCCAGTGCAATTACAGACGTCTTTTAGTGTAGTTGCCACCTCATCTATTACTATGACCGACACACAAGTGCCGGGTGAAATTGTTACCGAACAAAAAACAAACATTTTTAAATTTCCTGCAACAGGAAAAGAAACCACACAACAAAAGGCCAAAGGTACTGTAGTGATTTTTAATACTTACAGCACCGCACCACAAGTGTTGGTTGCAACTACCCGTTTGCAGTCTCCCGATGGAAAAATTTTCAGGTTAGTAAATCGCGTGGTGGTTCCTGGTGCAAAAAAATCCGGTGCAGTTCTTGAACCCGGGAGCATTGAGGCAGATGTGGTCGCGGACCAAACAGGCGCTTCTTATAATATTGATCCGGTTGATAAATTTACTATACCCGGATTTCAGGGTAGTGATAAATACAACAAGTTTTATGCATCATCAGTTGATCCTATGGCAGGGGGAAGCGATGGCCAAACCACCGTTGCTACCAATGATGATGTTGATAAGGCCCAACAAGATGCGGTACAGAAAATGAAAGATAGTATTACTTCAACGATCGCACTTAAAATTCCCAACGAGTTTACATACGTGAAGGGATCAGAACAGTTTCAGATTCTTACTAAAAAGGTAGATACTCGTCTTGATAAAGATAATAATTTTACGGTAGCTCTTGAGGCTCAGGAATCGGTAGTAATTTTTAAAGAAGGGGATATAAAATCGTTATTACAAAAACAGGCTCAGCAGCAGGGGACTATTCCTACCGATTATGCGGAGCAACAGGGAACTATTACCTATGATCAACCAGTGGTTGATTGGAAAGGGGGTAGTATGATGTTGCCAGTTTCTTATAAGGCCATTTTCTGGAAGCCAATAGACGTGAATCAGTTACGCGCTAATATTTTGGGGAAGAATGAATCTGATCTCAAAACAACCGTTCTGTCTTTGCAGGGTATTGATAAGCTAACCGTTTCTTTCTGGCCGTTTTGGGTGTCTCATGTTCCGAGTTCATCTTCTCGGGTTACTATTACTGTTGAGTAGACCCTTATAAAGCTAGAAAGCTAGTATGCACTTGACTCTTACGCCAAAACAAATGAAAAAACCTTATCTTACCATGAAATCCCATACCTATTTGGTGCGGGGGTTGACTTTGTTTTTTATTTCGGCTACTATAAACTCTCGTTAATGTCTTTACCACACACCTCTGAAAATTTGGTAAGCGGGGTTATTATTGAAGCGTTGCCTTCCGCTATGTTTCGTGTGAAGGTTGGCGACCAAATTGTTCTTGGGCATCTTTCTGGTAAAATGCGCATTCATTATATAAAAGTTATGCCGGGAGATACGGTGTCTCTTCGGTTGAGTCCAGACGGTAAACGGGGCATTATTATGCGCCGTGGACTTATACGGAAATAATAATCAATTATATTTTTATTACATTTGTATATTATGAAGGTGAGATCTTCGGTTAAGAAAATTTGTAAAAATTGCCAAACGGTCCGTAGAAAGGGTCGGGTTCATGTTATTTGTAAGAATGTGAAGCATAAACAGAGACAAGGATAGAAAACTGTATTAAGGGGTTAGTATTATGTATTAAGATTAAGGAAGATAATAAAATATTAGCCCAAAAATAAAATTTTTTCTTACTACTTACTATATACTACTTAATACTCACTCATATGCGTTTATTTGGAATCAACATACCAGACCAGAAAAGAATCGACACTTCGTTGACGTATTTCTATGGTATTGGAAGGACAACTGCTCAAAAAATATTACAGGAAATTAAACTAGATCCTACAAAGCGTACAAAAGACCTTGATCCTGAGGAAACTAATCGTATCAAGGAATATATTGAGAAGCATTTAAAGATAGAAGGTGAGTTACGTCAGGTTATTCGCTCAAATATTTCTCGTTTAAAGGACATTCAGGCATATCGTGGTATGCGACACGCTCGCAAGCTTCCGGTGCGTGGGCAGCGTACTAAAACTAATTCTCGTACCGTGCGCGGTAATGTTCGTAAAACAGCGGGAAGCGGAAAGAGAAAAGTAGATCTTAAATAAAATTTTAATTATCAATTTATTATTTAGTGTTTGGAGATTAGAATTCTACACATATGGGTAAAAAGAAAGTTATACAAAAATCAGGAGATACTAAAGAAGGCGCGGACCAGAAAGTTTCCGCAGTTTCTTCTAAAACTGGATCTAAAAAGATAGACTCCGGTTTTGTGTATGTGAATGCTAGTTACAACAACACCGTTATCACGGTTACCGATACAGCGGGTAATGTTATTGCCTGGTCATCGGCTGGATCCCTTGGATTTAATGGTCCTAAAAAGGCAACTCCATTTGCCGCTTCTAAGGTTGCCTCTACCGTTATTGAAAAGATAAAAAAATCAGGTCCGTTTTCAGTCAGTATTATTGTAAAAGGAATTGGAAGTGGTCGTGATAGTGCTATTCGTACTTTTGCAACCCAAGGTTTTGCTATTACTTCGGTAAAAGACGCAACTCCTATTCCGCATAATGGGCCCAGACCCGCAAAGGTTCGTCGGGTATAAAACAAACAGATTAAAACACTTGTTAATCCATCTATGAAATTATTACCAGCAAAAGAAAAAAAGGAGCGCGCGTTAGGAACTAGACTCGGTCTAAAACCGTTTCGTTCGCTGTCTCCTAAGGCAGCAATGGTACGTCGACCGTATCGTCCCGGTGTTCATGGTTCAAAAAGAGTACGTGCTGGGTCAGAATTTAAACTCCAATTAATGGAAAAGCAAAAGATGAAGGTTTCGTATGGATTAACTGAAACTCAGTTACAGCGCGTGTTCGAATATGCAATCTCAAACAAAAAAGAACCTGTTTTGAATTCTATTTTAGATAAATTAGAGTCTCGTTTGGATAGTGTGGTCTATCGTATGGGGCTTGCTCCTTCTCGTATTGTGGGGCGTCAGCTAGTTAATCACGGACATTTCATGGTTAATGGAAGAAAAGTTACTATTCCTTCATATCATGTGCGAGTAGGTGATGTGGTGTCTGTACGAGAATCAAGTAAGACCATGCCCCTTTTTAAAGATCTCAAGAACACTCTTAAAGGAAACAAGGAATCATGGATTAAGGTGAATGAACAGGAAATTACTGGTACCGTTGTAGCAAAGCCCGAACATATTGAGTTACCGTTCAACCTAAATTTGGTGGTTGACTACTATGCCCGGTAATACCTATAGAATTTTTAATTTCAAATTTTTAATTTTTAAATAAAATTTAATTTTCAATATTTTAAATTAGAATTCCTTCGCCGTCCGGGGGATAATAAAAATTTAAAATCTAATCATATATCTTATGGAGCACACATTTTTGAGTAAAAACGTTATTATTCGAACGGTGTCGGAAAACGAGTCAACTGGCGTGTTCGAGTTATCTAACCTATACACTGGGTACGGAGTGACTTTGGGGAATGCGTTGCGGCGCGTTTTGTTGTCGTCTTTACCAGGTGCAGCGGTTACTCAAATTAAAATCAAAGGAGCTAAGCATGAATTTTCTTCTTTAGAGGGAGTTTTAGAAGATGTGGTAAATATTATGTTGAACGTGAAAAAAATTCGTTTTGCATTTTTTGCTGATGAGTCTCAGACCCTTACTCTTAAAAAGAAAGGATCTGGAGAGGTTACCGCAGCCGACATTAAAACCCCTTCACAGGTGGTGATTAAAAATCCACAGGCACACATTGCCACCTTGACTTCACGTGATGCCGAGTTTGATATGGAATTGACTATTGAAAAAGGCTTGGGATATGTTCCCGCTGAATTTCGTAAAACTGAGAAGCTTCCCATAGGAGCTATTGCACTCGATGCTATTTTTACTCCTGTGGTAAATGTTAATTTTGAAGTTTCTAACATGCGCGTGGGAGACCGAACTGACTACAATAAACTTACTCTTACCATTGAAACTGATAAAACTATTACTCCATCCCGAGCTCTTCATAAGGCGGCAAACATTCTAAAAGATCATTTGCAAATTGTTTCTGAGATTGTAGTTACTGATGTTGAGGGAGCTGTTTCCTCTGAGGGTGAAGTTGCGAAAGAATCGCCTAAAGGTGGAGAAAAAGAACCAAAGGAGACCAAGAAGAAAACTTCAAAAAGTAAGAAATAAAGATCATGAAACACTTACAGAAAACAAAAAAGAAATTTGGACGCAAACGAGGACAACGTCAAGCGTTTATTAAAAATTTAGCAAAGAACGTTATTTTAAACGGACGCATTGAAACAACCGAAACACGCGCCAAAGCGATTCGCCCAGTAGTGGAAAAATTAGTCACGCTTGCAAAAAAACAAACCCTCGCTTCGTTACGTTTATTAATCTCTCGTGTTTCAAAGGAAGCTGCGACTAAATTATATTATGAACTAGCTCCCGCATATAAAAATCGTGCAGGAGGGTATATGCGTATCACCAAACTTTCAAAAACTAGAAAAGGGGACAGCGCCCCGATTGCAGTGTTGGAGTTTGTGGATACGAAGTAATTATATAGTTTTTTGTGAATGGCGCGCATGCGTCAATTGACAAGGTTTGTTTTTTTGTCTACTATTATCAATAATATAAAAAATTAAATTAATCATTAAAACATATGGCAGATAAAGCAAAATTTGAGCGCACGAAGCCTCACGTGAACGTCGGAACAATTGGTCATGTGGACCACGGAAAGACTACGTTGACTTCGGCTATTACCAACGCCTTGTTTCTTAAGGGGTTGATTTCCAAAAAGGAAGAAGTAAACGATATTGATAACGCGCCGGAAGAAAAGCAGCGTGGTATTACTATTGCACTCCACCATTCTGAATATGAAACCGAAAAGCGCCATTATGCGCACATTGATGCACCGGGACACGCAGACTATATTAAAAACATGATCACGGGAGCTGCGCAGATGGACGGAGCTATTTTGGTGGTTGCTGCAACTGATGGACCGATGCCCCAGACTCGTGAACACATTTTGTTAGCTCACCAGGTGGGAGTTCCTCGTATTATTGTGTTTTTGAACAAAGTTGATCAGGTTAGCGATCCCGAATTGATTGATTTGGTAGAAGATGAAGTTCGTCAACTCTTGAAGAAATATAACTTCCCTGGCGATGAGGTTCCGGTTATTCGTGGATCAGCACTAAAAGCATCTGAAGCAAAAACTGCTGATGATCCGGCATTGGAGCCTATCATGCAATTAGTAAAGGCATTAGATGATTATATTCCTGAGCCAGCTCGTGAAACTGATAAGCCGTTCTTGATGCCTATTGAAGACATTTTCTCAATTGAAGGACGTGGAACTGTAGTTACCGGAAAAATTGAACGGGGAATTGTAAAAGTAAATGAAGAGATTGAAATCGTTGGACTTCGCCCAACCCAAAAAACTGTGGTAACTGGAGTTGAAATGTTTAAGAAACTCTTAGATGAGGGTCAGGCGGGAGACAATGTGGGAGTCTTGTTGCGTGGTCTTAAGAAAGAAGACGTGGAACGCGGACAAGTATTGGCAAAACCGGGTACTATTACTCCTCATACCGATTTTGAAGCACAAGTATACATCTTGAATAAGGAGGAAGGAGGACGTCATACCCCATTCTTTAAAGGATACAAACCGCAATTCTACATTCGTACTACTGACGTAACGGGAGAAGTTATTTTACCGGAGGGAACCGAAATGGTTATGCCGGGAGATACTATTACCATTACTGTTAAATTAATTGCCCCAGTCGCATTGGATGAAAAACAAAAGTTTGCAATCCGCGAAGGAGGAAAGACAGTAGGAGCGGGATCCGTAACTAAGATTATTAAATAATAATTAGTGCCTGCACATTATGGCAAAACAGAACCTTGAAAAAAATAGAATTCGGCTCAAGATTAAGTCCTACGACCACCGTTTAATAGATGCTTCTACAAAGCAGATTATTGAGGCGGCGGCACGTAATGGTGCTGAGGTAGTAGGTCCGATTCCTTTGCCCACTGAGATGCGCAAATACACCGTGAACCGGTCAACGTTTGTGCATAAAAATTCTCGCGAGCAGTTTGAAATGCGATTGCATAAACGGCTTGTTGAAATTTTGAACCCGGGGCAAAAAATTGTTGAATCGTTAAGTAATCTGAATTTGCCATCTGGTGTTGATATTGAGATTAAACTAATTTAATTTTAGTTGTAGACATTATCTTTAAACCCCCGCCTCTAGAGGCGGGGGTTTTGGTATCTTGCTTTTTAAATATCAATTATCCTATGATGTATCTAGTACTACAAATTAGTTGACCCTAGATCTAAACATAAATAAAAACGAATAATGAGGAGGAACCATGATATTCTTTTTTATTTCCGTCGCTATCACGATATTTTTTATCTCTCTAGTTGTTCACGTTACCCTACAGAGAAAAAAAATAAGAAAACACCGTGCAATCGAAATGCTTATTTGTGCTGTTGGTTGTGTTGTGGTAAGTGTTCCTTATGTTGTCTATGTAATTTTTTTTTCTGGCGCATCTCTTCTTGATCCAGTTCTTACCACGGCACTTATCAACGCACTTGCTGTTATTATCCTATTTCTCAGTAGCATGATGGCTGCTGAGAGCGCTGAGAGAGCGTTTGCATTTGAAATATTTTTATCCTCCATTATTGTTGTGTTCTCGTTTATTATCTTTGATGATATGTCTCTTGCTGGTGGTGGAGCCTTTGTTTTTGTTCTTGCCACCCTTCATTTTCTTGGGCGTGTGGGGGCAAATATGATTATCATGACAAGAAAATATAGTATGTAGTTAATTTTTTTAGTGGCCTTTATACAGAGGTCACTAATTTATTATGAAGATTGGTGGCAACCGTTTCCCGCTCATTTATTGTTAATAAGTTGGGTTGACAAGATGTGGTTCATTTGCTACACTTCTTTGGCGTATTTATAGCGTTACAAACTTTATTGAAGTAGCTCGGATACGCTATCCGACGCTTTTCTTTTTTAGAAAAACATGGCTTTCATTATTGGCAAAAAAATCAAAATGGATCAGTTGTGGTCAGAGAATGGAAGAGTAACCCCGGTTACTCATTTGAGCGTTGGTCCTGTAGTGATTACCCAGATAAAAACTAAAGAAAAAGATGGATATGATGCGTTTCAGGTTGGATACGACTCTTCAATTAAAAAGGTTTCAAAGCCGATCGCAGGACATCTTAAAAAGAGTGGAGAAAAATTATTCCGTATTTTTAAAGAATTTAAATCATCTGATACTAACGCGCATGCAGTGGGAGATACCATTGATGTTTCTGTTTTTAAGGTAGGAGATACATTAAAAATTACCGGAGAAGAAAAAGGACGCGGGTTTCAAGGTGTAGTGAAACGACATGGATTCCATGGGGGCCCGAAAACTCACGGACAAAAAAATCGGTTACGTGCCCCAGGATCATTGGGAGCTACCGCTC
Organism: bacterium; assembly: GCA_021844025.1. Classification (GTDB taxonomy): domain Bacteria; phylum Patescibacteriota; class Minisyncoccia; order UBA6257; family JAGOQP01; genus JAKBUF01. Next base: position 10,842 of record JAKBUF010000003.1, read on the forward strand.
CGCAGCGTGTTTTAAAAGGAAAAAAAATGGCGGGCAGAACCGGAAATGAAACTGTTACTTTGCGCAGAGTTCCCGTGATTGCGGTTGATGCAGAGAAAGGAATTCTAACGGTAAAAGGAGCAGTTCCTGGTAATGCGCGCAAGCTTGTTTTTATACAAACCATGTAATATGAAGCAAATTTCTGTTTTAAATAATCAAATGAAAGAAGTTGAAAAAATCGCTGTTCCCGAGCGTATGTTTGGCGCAAAATGGAATGCAGATTTAGTTCATCAGGCAGTGGTAACCCAACAAGCAAATAGCCGTAACATTGTTGCTCACGCAAAGGATCGTTCGGAGGTTTCTGGGGGAGGTAAAAAACCGTGGAAACAAAAAGGTACGGGGCGTTCACGTCATGGTTCTATTCGTTCACCGTTATGGAGTGGTGGTGGAGTGACCCATGGCCCGTTGAAAGATAAAGTGTACGCGAAGAAAATAAATAAAAAAATGAAGAATGCGGCGTTATTTAGTGTTCTTTCTAAGAAACTCGCCGATAGTCAGTTGTTGGTTCTTGATTCTTTTCTCTCAGATAAAGCAAAGACACTAAAAACCAAAGATGCGCTTGCGTCTATTTCGCCAGTTATAAAAAATACACGAGCCTTGTTAATAGCTGGGATTGCCCACAAGGCATTGCATACTGCTCTACGTAATATTCCTAAAGTTTCTTGTATCTCTTCTGCTTCGGTGAATGTATACGATGTTTTGAACGCGCACACCGTTGTTTTTGAAAAAGATTCAATCACTGAATTGGTCGCGCGATATAGTAAAAAATTACCTTCCGCAGCGGACACTAAATAATCATTGATATGGCGTTATTTAATAAAAAACAACAAACCGTTTCAAAGACTACTTCCCAGACAAAGTCCGATGGAAGTCTTACCCATAAACCGGCTCGTTTCGGTGCGGTTTTGCGTCCTCGGGTTACTGAAAAAGCTTTCCGTGTTGCAGAACATAATCAATATGTATTTGATATTGATCGCTCTGTTTCAAAACAAGAAGCCGCAAAGCAAATCGCTGCATTATATGGAGTAACCGTTGTTCGATCTCAAGTGGTTCGTACGAAAGGAGTAAAGCCAAGTCTGCGAGGTTTGGCAGGAGGTTCAGTTTCTTATAAAAAAATTATTATTACGGTCGCAAAAGGTCAGCAAATTGATATAACCGGTAAAGCATAACTATGAAAAAGTTTTCTCCCAGCACTCCTTCTCGTCGTCATATGACGGTTGTGGAATATCAAAAAATGTTAACCTCAAAAAATCCTGAGCGTTCTCTTACGATTAAATTACCAACTCACGCAGGGCGCAATCATAGTGGACGTATTACCATGCGTCATCAGGGGGGAGGAAATAAGAAACTATATCGATTAGTTGATTTCAAGCAGCAAGAATTAAATGTTCCTGCGAAGGTTGTTTCTATTGAGTACGATCCATATCGTAGTGCTTGTATTGCTTTAATTTCATATCGTAATGGAAAAAAGAGCTATATACTTTCTTCTTCTGGTATGCGCGTAGGGGATCAAATTCTTACCGCGCCCAAAGCTCCTTTAAAAGAAGGCAATCGTATGCTCTTGCAGAATATTCCAGTTGGTTATATGGTATACAACGTTGAAATGCGTCCTGGAAAAGGAGGACAATTTGCAAAATCTGCTGGATCATATGCAGAAATTTTGGCTCACGATGAAGGATATACTACCCTCAAGATGCCCTCAGGAGAAAATCGTAAAGTATTATGGGAGGGATATGCTTCAGTGGGACAGGTTTCAAATATTGATTATGCTTTAATGAATTTAGGAAAAGCTGGTCGTTCACGCTGGTTGGGTATCCGTCCCACCGTTCGAGGAACTGCTATGAACCCAGTTGACCATCCGTATGGAGGAGGAGAGGGTAAACAGAAACGAGGAACCAAGCGTCCTAAGACTTTGTGGGGTAAGGTTACCGGTGGTCGCAAGACGCGCAATCCGAAAAAATGGTCAAATACACTTATTGTGAAACGAAGATTAAAAAAGAAAGCTAAATAATAACACAATAGAAAACCAATAACGTATGTCACGAAGTTCAAAAAAAGGACCATATATTGATCCAAATATTGAGAAGAAGATTTCAAAACAAAAACCTGACGATGGGCCTATTAAAACGTGGTCTCGTAGTTGTGCCATTTCTCCCGAAATGGTTGGATACACTTTTATGGTTCACAATGGAAAGAATTTTATTTCAGTAAAGCCAACTGAAGAAATGATCGGGCATAAGTTGGGTGAATTTTCTCCGACACGCAAATTTACTCGTCATGGTGGTAAAATGCAAAAAGAATTAGAAAAGAAAACAACTGAAACAAAATAATAACGGACTTTTATGAAGCAATCATCTCGCATTATTTCACCAGCATCATCTAAAATCGCAACAGCTCGTTTGCGCCATCTTCGTATGGCTCCTCGAAAAGTTCGTTTGATTGGTAATATTATCAAACGTATGCCCGTAGGCGAGGCCGAGGCTCAGTTATTAGTACATGCACGACGAGCATCTGATCCTATGTTGAAATTGCTTCGTTCAGCGATTGATAACGCAAAGAAAAGTGGGCTTGATATAGCTAAAACAATTGTAAAAGAAGTCCGTACTGATAAGGGACCTATGTTGAAACGTTGGATGCCCCGAGCGCAGGGACGTGCGACTCCTATTCATAAACATACCAGTCATATTAGTATGATTCTACAAGAGACTGAACAAATAGTTGCGACGCGTTTTGTGCCGGGAAAGCGGGTAAAAAAGAAAGAGCACGAACATGAACATGAACACGATCATTCTTCTAAAAAGCAATCTAGTAAGGATAAGGAACATCGAGAAGATGAAGTAAAAACAGAAGTAAAAACAAAAGATAAAGGATTTTCGCAAAAAATGTTTCAAAGAAAATCCGTTTAATATTGTATTTGTATGTCACAAAAGATTAAACCAACATCATTACGTATAGGTATTATTAAAGAGTGGAGTTCCCGCTGGGTTCCGCGTCGTTTTCGTTTTGGCGCATTATTACAGGAGGATCATATTTTGCGTTCGGCTATTGAAAAGAAAATTGGTTTTGCGGGTATTGATTCTATTATATTTGAACGATCAGCAGGAGTATGTAAAATTACCATTCGTACCGCAAAACCCGGTTTGATTATTGGACGTGGAGGAAAGGGAATTGAAGAGCTCTCCGCGTTCCTTCAAAAACAATTACAGCAATTTAGATCTAGAAAAGGAATAAAAGAAGCATCAACCCTTAATATTTCTATTGAAGAAATTAAACGATATGAAATTTCAGCGACGGTGATTGCTCAGAATATTGCAGCCGATATGGAGAAACGTATGCCGTATCGCCGTACTATTAAGAAGTATTTGGAACGAATCATGCAGAATCGTGATGTGAAAGGAGCAAAGATAAAAGTGGGAGGACGTCTCGATGGAGCAGAAATTGCTCGTACTGAGCAGCTTTCTTCTGGTAGTTTGCCACTCCAGACTTTGCGCGCCAATATTGATTATGGAGAAGCAACCGCATTCACTACCTATGGAACGATTGGAGTAAAGGTCTGGGTGTATAAGGGTCAAGTATTTAAGCATTCATAATAGAACGTATGTTAGCGCCTAAAAAAACAAAGTATCGTAAAGGACAAAAAGGACGCTCGCGCACGCGTGCGGTAGAGACACGGGGTATCTCGTTGAGTTTTGGTAATTTTGGGTTACAGGCTCTAAGTTCCGCGTATGTAAATGCACAACAAATTGAAGCGGTTCGTAAATCTATTTCTCATTTTACTAAACGAGGAGGAAAATTGTGGATTCGTATTTTCCCTGATAAGCCAATCACCAAGCGTCCTCCGGAATTAACTATGGGAGGTGGAAAAGGATCTCTTGATCATTATGTATTTCCCGTTAAACCTGGCCGAGTGTTGTTTGAATTGGATGGTCTTCCGGAAAAAACAGCTCGTGAAGCATTAACACGCGCATCCTACAAACTACCAGTTAAAACTCGTATCATAGTCAAAACCAATCAATAAATTGTTTATATGAAAAAGAATTATAAAGATGAATTACGATCACGCGATGTTTCTTGGTTGGTAGCCCATACTCGAGATTTGCGAGAAAAATTAGCTCGGTTGCAATTTGATGCGCGATCCGGTAAGAATGCAAATCATAAAGAAATAAAAAATGTTCGGTTGGAAATAGCAACTACACTTACTTTTATTCACGAAAAAAGAAACCATGTCTAATACTACTCATATGAAAGCAAGAAAATTAATAGGTGTCGTCGTTTCCGACCGCATGGATAAAACGCGTGTAGTGGCAGTTGAGCGTTTAATAAAACACGCTCGCTACCAGAAGTTTTTCAAAGATACAAAACGCTATAAAGTGCACGATGAACAGAACATGTTTCATGTAGGAGACACGGTTTCTATACAAGAAACTCGTCCTCTTTCCCGCGAAAAAAGATGGAAGATTGTTGAATTAATTAAAAAAGGGACCGATCAAAAAGAAGCAGAAGATAAAACAATAACCGATACCGAATAATTTCTATATTATAACTTTATATTTAGTTTATGATTCAAGAACGATCTATTTTAAAAGTTGCAGATAATTCCGGAGCGAAAACGATTCGTTGTTTTCGTATTTTGGGAGGTACCCGACATCGATATGCTCAGTTGGGAGATGTTATTGTTGCCTCTGTACAAGTCGCTGAACCAAGAAAACCGGTTGCTAAGAAAGATATTGTACAGGCTGTAGTAGTGCGTCAAAAGAATGTGTTTCGTCGTAAAGACGGATCGTATGTACGTTTTGATGAGAATGCAGCTATTTTGATTGATGCAAAAAAAGAACCACGTGCCACCCGTGTGTTTGGTCCGATTCCTCGTGAAATTCGTGAGCGTGGATTTGAAAAAATAGTTACTATGGCAAAGGACGTTGTCTAAATTCTAATTTTAACTGATATATGAACACATTGCATATAAAGAAAGGGGATACCGTGCGGGTTCGCACTGGACGAGATAAAGGAAAAACCGGCAAGGTAATCAAGGCTCTTCCTAAAGAAAATCAGGTAATAGTTGAAGGAATCAACGTGTATAAAAAGCACGTACGTCCGCGTACCCAACAAGAAAAGGGTCAGACAGTTATGGTTCCGCGTCCTATTTCTGTGGCAAATGTGGGATCAGTTGAGAGAAATTCTAAACGTAAATCCGCATAAGTATAAGGTAATTTATTGATTCCTATGAAAAAAAATACACAAGATACATTTGAAAAGAATTTTGCCACGGAACTCGCGCGCGAACTTTCTATTTCCAATATTCATGCGGTTCCGTATATAGAAAAAGTGGTGGTGAATGTGGGAGTGGGACGCGCCAGTCAACAACCGTCTTTTAAAGACAAATTATTACCCGAAATTCAGAAAGAGTTAGCGTCAATCACTGGCCAAAAACCCTCTGGACGAAGTGCTAAAAAATCAATTGCGGGATTTAAGGTGCGCGAAGGTCAGTTGATTGGGCTCTCGGTTACTTTGCGTGGATCACGTATGTATGATTTTATTCGTAAGATTACTTCTGCGGTATATCCGCGTGTACGCGATTTTCGTGGGATAAACTTGAAAAATATAGATAAACAAGGTAATCTGAACCTCGGTTTTCGTGAACACGTGGTGTTTCCGGAAGTAGTTCCGGAGGCCTCAATGGTTTCTTTTGGATTGCAGGTTACTTTGGTGGCGCGCAATATCAAAAATCAAGCGCAGGCTGTTGCGTTGTATAAGAAAATCGGATTTCGTTTCAAGGAGTCGGAAAAAACAACCAAGCGAAAATAATTTTATGGCAAAAAAATCAGTTATTGCTCGATCAGAAAAAAAACCGAAGTTTTCAACACGTGTGGTACGCCGCTGTTTTCGCTGTGGTCGTAAACACGGATATATGCGCGACTTTGAATTATGCAGAATTTGTTTTAGAGAAATGGCGGGTCGTGGAGAGATTCCCGGTGTGCGTAAATCATCATGGTAAATATTAGTCATCAAGTAGAAAGTTTTAAAGTTATAAAGAAATTTTTACTTGATAACCTTAAAACTTGATAACTTTCAACTTACACATGTATACTCAATTACTTACTAAAATAAAAAATGCGCAGTCATTAAAGAAAGACGTAGTGCGTGCCGCGTGCTCTAAAATGGATGAGCAGATTTTACAACTCTTGGTTGCCGAAAAGTTCATTATGGGATTTGAAAAGAAGGGGAAAAATCCAAAAAGATTTTTTGAGATTCAATTATTTACTACCCATACAAAGCATGGTATTACCGGTGTTGAGTTTGTGAGCACTCCTTCTCGTCGAGTGTATATTCCGTACGCGCGATTGCGACCAATCCGCCAAGGATATGGAATTTCTGTTGTTTCTACCTCAAAAGGAATCATGACTAATAAACAGGCACGCGTGCAGAAGGTTGGCGGACAAATTTTATTTAATATATGGTAAGAATTTAGAGTAATCTCTAGATGTATAAAACAAATCAAACACATGTCTAAAATCGGAAAAAAACCAATAGAAATACCAGCAGGAGTCACTATTTTATTTGAAACTTCTGAGGTGGTTGTTACCGGACCGAAAGGAACCATACGTGTCATTAAGCCACGTACTGTTGAAGTTACCCAGTCGGGTAATCAGTTGGTTCTACAACCTGCTGATGAAAATCCTCAAACAATTATGAATTGGGGAACCACCCGCTCTCTTATTGAAAACGCAATTTTGGGAGTTACCCAAGGATTTGAAAAAAAACTTGAGGTTGAGGGGGTTGGATTCAAAGTATCTATGGAAGGAACCGTACTCGTTTTAAAAGTTGGGTTTTCTCATTTGGTTAAGTTCCCAACTCCTGAAGGGATTACTATACAAGTTGATAAAAATACCATTACTGTTTCAGGAATTAATAAACAACAAGTCGGACAAACGGCAGCAGTTATTCGTAGTATTAAAAAACCTGAACCATATTTAGGTAAAGGAATTCATTATCAAGGAGAAGTTATTCGTCGTAAAGATGGTAAGAAGGCTAGTGCTACCGCAAAATAAAATTTAGTTATGAATAATCAAAAGACAAAAGAAATTATTTGGAAAAAACGCGCGCGTCGTACTCGTGCGGTGTTACACGGTACTGCACAGCGGCCTCGGGTATCTGTTCACAAAACAAATGCATACGTATATGTTCAGTGCATTGACGACGATTCGCAAAAGACCTTGGTAAGCGCATCAACCGCTCAAGCAGATATGCGTACCGCACAAGGAAAAGAAAAGATACAAGCTGTTATTGATCGCGTTACTCTGCAATTAAAGGAAAAAGGAATTACCTCAGCAATTTTTGATCGGGGTGCATATCGATTCCACGGTGTGGTGCGTAGCATTGCTGATGGATTGCGCTCAAAGGGTATTCGTATATAACTAGTTTACCATATATGACTAATAATCAACCAACAAATCAGTTTAATTCATCAAATCGTTCACGGCGTCCTTCGCGTGGACCGCGTCCAGGTTCTACTGCTCCTAAGCGCGAACTAAAAGAAAAGACTCTTGACCTACGCAGAGTTACTCGTGTGGTAAAAGGGGGAAAGCGCTTTTCTTTTCGTTGTACGTTAATTGTGGGGAATGAGCGGGGATTGGTAGGAGTTGGTATTGCAAAAGGATCTGATGTTGCTCAGGCAATTGATAAAGCTCGTCATGATGCGCAAAAACACACATTTACTGTTCCGTTGCGTCAGACTACTATCGCGCACGAAACTCAGGCAAAGTTTAGCGCTGCTCGTGTACTTATTAAACCAGCAAAGAAAGGATCGGGATTAAAAGCTGGTGGAGCAGTACGGAGCGTTTTACTGATGGCTGGAATTTCAGACGCATCAGCAAAATGTCTCGGAAGAACTAAAAATAAATTAACAAACGCGCTTGCGACACTCGAGGCACTTAAGCAATTAAAATCATAGATCTACTATGCGATTACACGAATTACAACCTAAAACGAAACGTCCTTCTCAAAAACGAGTAGGAAGAGGAGGGAAACGCGGAACTACTTCTGGTAAGGGACAAAAAGGACAAAAGTCTCGTGCAGGGCACAAAATACGACCCGCGCAGCGCGATTTAGTCATTCGTACTCCGAAACGAAGAGGATATAAAAATAAACCCAAGCATCCACATGCGTTTGCTTTGTCTTTGGATATTATTAATCGTTTATCTGAATCAGTTATTACCAAAGAAGTATTGGTAGAACATCGGATTATTCGTTCTGCTTCTATACCGGTTAAAGTGGTTGCAAATGGTTCTATTGAGCACGCAAAGGAGATTGTTGGATTTCCTGTTTCTGATAAAGCAGCGCAGAAGATAAAAAAATCCGGCGGCAGCATTAAATAATTTTTGATTTACGATTTATGCCCAAAATTACGAATTTATTTAAAATCCCCGATTTGCGGAAAAAAATATTTTTCGTATTATTTTGGTTGATTGTGTTTCGTATTCTTGCTGCTATTCCAGTTCCTGATGTTGATCTGAGCCGATTACAAAACTTTTTTGAAGGAAATCAGTTGTTTGGATTTTTAAATATATTCTCGGGAGGCGGTCTTTCTAATTTGTCTATTGCTATGTTGGGAGTTGGTCCCTACATTACCGCAACAATTATTATGCAGCTTCTTACTATGATCTTTCCTAAGCTCAAGGAAATGTATTATGAAGAGGGAAGTGCGGGGCGTATGAAATTTAATAGATATTCAAAATATTTAACTGTTCCGTTAGCGTTTTTGTCTGGGTATGGATTTTTGAATCTTCTTATTTCTCAGCAGGTACTTCCTCAAATGGGGCTTACTTCTCTTTTGCGAGATACACTCATTGTGGTTGCTGGTTCTATGGCTTTGGTGTGGATAGGGGACCTTATTTCTGAGCAGCACTTAGGAAATGGTGTGTCGTTAATTATTTTTGCGGGTATTGTGAGCCGTATTCCTACTACCATACAACAGTTATTTGTATCATTTGATTCAACGGTTTTGATTAGTTACCTTGCGTTCTTGATCATTGCTCTTATTGTTATTGCGGGTGTGGTATATGTAAATGAAGCGGAACGGCGTGTTCCTATTACGTACGCCAAACGTGTTCGGGGGAATAAAGTATATGGAGGGGTTTCTAGTTATTTGCCACTAAAAGTAAACCAGGCGGGGGTCATTCCTATTATCTTTGCTATTTCTGTTCTTATGTTCCCGCAGTTTATAGCCCAGGCGGTTGCTATTTTTTCGCGTGATACTTCTACGCGTCTTATAGATTTTGTTTCGGGTATATTTAATAACCACTATTGGTACGCATTGTTTTACTTTGTGTTGGTGGTTTTGTTCACTTATTTTTATACTGCGGTTACGTTTGATCCAAAAGAGATTTCAAAAAATTTACAACATTCGGGGGGAGTTATTTTAGGAATTCGTCCAGGAGAAATCACCTCATCTTATTTGGGTAAAATTATTGCTCGCATTACTTTGTGGGGAGCTATCTTTTTAGGGGTCATTGCTATTTTACCAAACATTACCACTATTATAACCGGTATTACTATTGTCTCTATTGGGGGTACTGCGCTCCTGATCGTGGTTTCGGTTGCTTTAGAGGTTTTGCGCCAGGTAAATTCTCAGCTTATCATGCGTGAATACGAGGGATTTGAGTAAACTTTTTATCTAAACTAATAATATAACACATCCGCCTTCCGGCGGATTTGTTTTTCAAACGTAAGTGAATATGATACACTCCTTTCTATGGCAACTACATCATCAAAACAAAAATCCTCATCTATAGGGGCAGTGGTCATATTTGGATATCCGGGGTCGGGGAAGAGTACCCAGGCACAAATGATTGCTGAACGGTTTGGTTTTTATCATTTTGATACGGGCAGATTTGTAGAACATTTGGTATATGATCCTCGAACAGCTTCTCGCCCAGATATAAAACATGAACGGAAATTATTTGAAACAGGTAAGTTAATGGATGCTGATTTTACTTTGAAACATATCGGTGCTCGTATAAAGGATCTTGCCAAAGGAGGGGAACGAATTGTTTTTAGTGGTTCTCCTAGAAATCTTGCCGAAGCTTTTGGAGATAAAAAATATAAAAAGGGGTTTGTTGATGTATTGGATGAGGCGTATGGGCGCAAAGGAGTGTTATATATTTTACTCAAGGTTACTCAAAAAGAATCTCTTGAACGTAATTCAAAACGTTTGGTGTGCTCGGTGTGTCAGACTCCATTATTAGGGAAAACTCATGCATCACTTACTTCTTCTTGCCCATTTTGTGGAGGTAAACTATACCGACGTTCCCTCGATGACCCAAAAACTATTCTTGTGCGATTTAAAGAGTACGAACAAAAAACTCTTCCTATTATTCAAGAACTTCGCAAAAAACGGATTGTGGTACATGAAGTTTCGGCAAGTGCCATGCCGCATATTGTGTTTAAACGCATCTCTCAATTTTTATAATCTTTATGGTTTCTTTAAAGACAGCTCAAGAAATAGAAACACTTAAAAAATCTGGCGCTATTCTGAAATCGTTGTTGCACGAGCTTTCTTTGCGTGCGCGTGAAGGAACTTCTCTTACCGAATTAGATTCTTTTGCTCGGTCGTTTGCTAAAAAGCATTCAGCACACCCAGCTTTTTTAGGATATCGTCCTGAGGGTGCGCGTCACGCGTATCAGGCGGCCATCTGCACCTCATTAAATGAAACGGTCGTTCACGGAGTGCCTCATCAATATCGTTTGGTTTTAGGTGATGTTTTAAAAATTGATGCCGGTATTATTTATGAAGGTATGTATACCGATTCCGCTACCACCGTTGTTATTGGAAAGCCGTCTCCCCAGGTAAAACGGCTTATTTCTGCAACTAGGAAGGCTTTAGATGAGGCTCTTTCCATTATTAAACCCGGTAAAACCGTTGGGGATATTGGGTGGGTTATTGAACGACGTGCTCATTTAGAACATTGTAAAGTACTTCATGCTCTCACAGGACATGGAGTAGGGTATGAATTACATGAGGATCCTCCTATTTATAATTATGGAACTAGGGGGGAGGGAATGGTGTTACGTGAAGGTATGGTGCTTGCTATTGAGCCCATGTTTAGTCTTTCGAGTGAAGACATTGTTCAACAGTCAGATGAAAGTTATGCCTCTGCTGATGGAAGTTTAACCGCTCATTTTGAACACACGGTAGTGGTCACTAAACGAGGTCATTTAGTGGTAACCGCATAATTATACGCATGCCTTCAAAATCATCTCAACCATTGGTTTCTCTTGTTATACCGTGCGGAAAAGAACCCCATCGTATTGTTACGGCGTTATTAGACATGGACGCATATTTTAGTAAACAGTCTTTCGCGTATGAGTTATTAGTGGTGTTTTATTCCTCTGATATACACACGCGTGATATTGTGCATCGTATGGGGTCATTAATCCCTCATATGCGCACCATGGAAGTTAAATCGGGTGTGGGTAGCGCTATTCAAAGAGGAATGCTTGACGCACATGGCTTAATGCGTATTTATGTTCCTCCTTTGCTGGCTCAACATGTCCAGTTATATCAAACGACCGAGAGTTTTTTTAGAAAAGGATATGATGTTGTCTCTGGATCTTATTATGCATCGGAAGTAACCACAAAACCCCCCTTGCCCTGGGATCGGTTCTATCAATGGTTTATTCGCTTACTATTCCGCTTTTCTCCTCGTGATAGTGGCTCTGGGTGGGTGGCTTATTCTCAGAAAGCGGCGGTGCGTATTTTTCCTCTTACCACAGCTCATTCCGATGTTATTATTGGTGAATCGTTGGCGTTGGCTCGTTATGAAAATATGCGCGTAAAAGAACTTCCTATTACTGCGTCTGTTCGTCCACGTATTTCTTTTTGGTTGTATATGAGAAAAGTTTTTGAATCGGTAGGTATTTTTATTCACTTTTTCGTCTCGGGCCGTGCTTCTCGTAAGCGCATGTAATCTGGTTCTTTTTGAGGTTGACTTTGTGAGTAATACGCAGTATATTTGTTTGATATTTATTATATTGTTATGAGTGAACATTACGTAAGCAAGGAGAAAATGGAGGAGCTCAAGCATGAATTACGCGAACTAAAGACTAGTCATCGTATTGAGATTGCGGAGCGTTTGAAGCGCGCGAAAGAGTTTGGAGACCTCTCTGAAAATTTTGAATATGCACAGGCAAAAGAAGATCAGGACCATTTGGAACATGATATTTTTAAGCTTGAAAATCTTATTAAAAATTCAAGTGTTATTACCAAATCAAAAAATAAAAGTGTGGTAAGTGTGGGGCTTACGGTTGCCTTGCGAAAGGCAGATAAAAGTACTTCAACATTTACCATTGTTGGGTCTCAAGAGGCAGATCCTTCCCATAATAAAATCTCTAACGTATCTCCCATTGGGAAAGAATTAATTGGTAGAAAAATTGGGGACGTGGTGAAGGTAAAAACTCCTAAAGGAAGTGTTGTACAATACGAAATAATTGCGATAGAATAGAAACGGAACTATCCGTGTATGGCTATTGATTCTATTTTTGAAGAACGGGTAAAAAAACTGGATCTTTTACGTAGTGAACAAGTTGATCCTTACCCAATTATCAGCAAACGCTCTCTTTTGATTGAGAGCTTTTTGGGTTCTTTTTCGTCTCTTGCACGAAAAAAACAAACCGTGTATTTGGCAGGGCGCGTCCGTTCCATTCGTGATCAGGGTAAGATTCTTTTTGTTTCGTGTCAGGATTCAACCGGAAAGGTTCAGTGCATTCTAAAGAAAGATATATTATCTGACTTTACTCGTATTAAAAAAACGTTAGATATGGGCGATATCATTCAGGTGAGTGGTACCGCGCTGATCTCAAATACCGGTGAAAAAAGTTTATTAGTCAAAAAATACATTTTATTAAGTAAATCATTACGTCCATTACCTTCTGATTTTTATGGGCTTGAGGATGTTGAAACCCGTTTACGTAAGAGATATTTAGATACTCTTTTAAACACTAACGAGTATACCTTATTTATAAAAAAAGCTATCTTCTGGAAGTCTATGAGAGATTTTCTGGAAACAGCTGGTTTTATGGCGGTAGAGACTCCTGTTTTTGAGGTTACGCCGGGAGGAGCGGAAGCAGAACCATTTGTGACTCATCATAATGCGCTTGATGAAGATTTTTATTTACGTATTTCTCTTGAGATTGCTTTAAAGAAAATGATTGTGGGGGGGTTTGAAAAAATTTATGAAATTGGGCGTATTTTCCGAAACGAAGGTATAGACGCCGAACATTTGCAGGATTATACCCAACTTGAATTTTACTGGGCATATGCGGACTATCGGGAGCTTATGAAGTTTGTAAAGAAAATGTATCAGTCGGTTATTAAAAAAACATTTGGTACGTTGGTGCTTCCGTTTGGTAATAAAAAAATAAATTGGGGGGGTGCATGGAAGACAGTTGATTATTGTGTGGTGTTTAAAAAATATAATAAGTTGGATGTTCTTTCGTGTTCTGATGATGATTTAAAAAATCGTGCAAAAGAATTAGGAATCTCGTTTGAAAAGGGTATTGGGCGAGGGAGACTTATTGATCTTATTTATAAAAAAACCGTACGGCCGCTTTTAATTCAGCCAACGTTTCTTATTAATCCGCCAGTTACTATTGAGCCATTAGCGAAACGCTCACAAAAAGATCCTCGTGTGGTGGAGCGGTTTCAGGTTATGGCGTATGGTACTGAACTGGGCAAGGGATTTTCTGAACTGAATGATCCTATTGATCAACGTAAACGATTTGAGGAGCAAATGAAACTTCGCGAGAAAGGAGATAAAGAGGCTCAAATGCTTGATGAAGAATTTTTAGAGGCGCTGGAATATGGTATGCCCCCAACCGCGGGATTCGGAACTTCTGAGCGGTTGTTTGCGGTGCTTGCGCAACGCCCTATTCGGGAGACTATTTTTTCTCCTCCTATGAAGAAGAAAGATTAACATTTAAGTTCGGTCTAGAGTCCCGAGAGGGGCTTTTTTTATTTGCTATTCTTTGATATTCTATATTTGTGTTTACTTTTATTCTTACTTTATGCCCAGTAACTTTACTTTATACGCCGTAGGCGAAAAGACCTGTGCTGGAAATAACAGAAAGAAATAAAACGTAGTTTTGCATACATATTCATAAAAAGTATAATTTAAATAAAGTAACGTTAACTGGGTATGATCGATATTGATCTCATTCGAAAACAGCCGGAAAAAGTAGCCGAAGGATTACGTAAACGAGGAAAAGACACCTCGCTGCTTGAATCATTTAAAAAACTTGATGATACTTGGCGGGAGCTAATAAAAAAAAGTGACGAGATTCGTGCTCAACAAAAAAAGGCTGCCCAAGATCGTGATCAGGAGAAGGGGAGAGAACTTAAAGAACAACTCAAGAAACTCGAAGAAAATGTAACTGAGCTTGAGCGTGAGAGATATATTCTTTTATTAGAGTTTCCCAATATTCCATTTGATGATGTGTTAGTTGGTCCCGACGAATCTCATAATAAGCAAATCCGATTTTGGAAAGAAAAACCGGAGTTTGATTTTCCTATAAAGGATCATATGGAATTAGGAGAGGCACTTGGTATTATTGATACCCAAAAGGCGGCGCATGTCGCGGGTTCTCGATTTTATTATTTAAAAGGAAAGGGAGCGTTGTTAGAGTTAGCTTTGGTTCAATACGCATTTGAAACACTTACTAAAGAGGGGTTTGAGGCCATTATTCCTCCGGTAATGATTCGTCCTGATACGTATGAGCGTATGGGGCGCCTTACTGATTCGCAGAAAGAAGAGCGCTATTATTTGCCTAAAGATGATTTATATTTAGTGGGAAGTGCCGAACATACTTTGGGGCCATTGCATATGGATGAAACGTTTATGCTCGATCAATTGCCAAAAGAATATGTTGGTTTTTCCACTTGTTTTCGTCGGGAGGCAGGAACCTACGGGAAAGACACCAAGGGAATTTTGCGAGTGCATCAATTTGATAAAGTTGAAATGTACGCATTTTGTACCCCAGAAAAGTCTGAAGATGAACATAAAAAACTGCTTTCCATGCAAGAGAAGTTGTTTCAGGGACTAGAAATTCCATATGAAGTGGTTGAGATTTGTACGGGGGATATGGGTCCTACCGATGCACGGCAGTTTGATGTTAATGCATGGATCCCCAGTCAACAAACATATCGGGAAGTTGCATCGTGTTCTAATACCACCGACTACCAGACAAGGGGAATTAATACGAAAGTAAAAACTGTTGATGGTAAAACTCAATTTGCCCACGCGCTGAACGCAACCGCTCTTGCGATGAGTCGTACTATTATTGCTATTTTAGAAAATTACCAACAAAAAGATGGTTCGGTAATAATACCCCAGGTGTTACAGAAATATACAGGATTCAATTCTATTGTATAAAGTATTAAGTATTAGGGATTGCATGCCTCTTTCCCGTACTACTTACTACTTATTCCTTACTACTTATATTTATGCGCGATTATCTCCAAGAAAAACGAGAAGAAAACAGAAGAAAGAAAGGCAAAAAGTTACGTGTTATTATAGGAATTGTTTTGGTCATCATTTTAATATCTGGTGTTATTTGGCTACTTCGGGGTTCGTGGTACACTGTGCAATCCGTATCCGTTGAACAGTTAGATAGTGTTTTGTCGCAAGAGGTAGCATCTACCACCGACTCATATATTCACTCTCGTTCGTTTCTTGCGAGTATTTTTCTCAATGCAAATAGTTTTTTGGGTTTTGGGGGTAACTCTCTTGAGCAAGAAATTTCCCGCACCTATCCAGTACTTACCGATATTACTGTTTCAAAAAATTATTTTACTCGAGTTATAACTATACAAGCGCGTGAACGTGCTAAAACAGCGCTGTGGTGTGATTCTCAAAATTCTTGTTGGTGGTTTGATGATGATGGTGTTGTATTCCTTGAAGCTCCCGTTACCCAGGGGCAGCTTCTTAAAAAGGTTATTTCGTCTTCAAATACACCTATTACTATTGGTCAGCATATTCCTTTAGATAGTTCTGTTCTTAATTCTATTTTTTCATTTCTAGACGCGATACACGCTCCGGGAAAAAGTTTGTTGTGGAACCCCGCACTTGAAGAAATAACCACTGAAGCGCGTAAAGGTTTTCCAACTATTTACTTTAGCACCAGACAAGATCCTTCATACGCGCTTCCTTCCATTGAAAAAATTTCAAATCTTCAAAATATTTCTTACATCGATTTGCGGGTTACTAATAGAATATATTATAGGTAATTTTCAGTTATCAGTTATCAATTTTCATTAAATTTTTTAATGTTTCAATTATTTAATTGAAAATTCATTGATAGTTGGAAATTGGTAATTGAACATTATTGATTTTATATGCTTCCATCTTTTCATCTTTCTCAATATCTTTGGACAACTCATGCAAAAGTAAAAATGTCTTACTATAGACTTTCTGAAAGTAGGGTAAAACGGGTGTTGCGTAATCCGGTCCGGACCGAGGAGGGAATTGCTCCCAAAACGTTTGCGTGTATGCAGCCGGCGTCTACGAAAACCAAAGACGGCAAGAAAATGTGGAGTCAAGAACTATGGGTCATGGCGCAACATACAAAGAAGGGAGATATTAAAATTATTTCTGCGTGGCGATACCCAGGAATGTCAAAAATTCGCGCTCCGTTACCTGTGGAGGTACAGATGGAAATAGAAGAAGGAATGAGTGAGTTATAAAGTTAAAAGTTGAAAGTTATAAAGATGCTACAAAATATGCACTCTTCTCCAGTAGTAGAACACTTCACTGTTTCAGTAGGAGATTAAGCTCTCTACGTGATGTGGTGAGGCGCGCTTTTAAATCTTGATATTTTTTGATATTCTACATTGGTGTGGTTATCCTTGTTTTCTTTTTACTTTAAAACTTGATAACTTTAAAACTGATATATGGAATTTTTATCATTACTGTCAAAAAACGACCCGGAAACGCTACATAAAACGCTCTATGAGCGGTTTTTAGCTGATTGGAAGGGAATTACCCCCCATGAACTATTGGAGCTCTTACATGTCAAAATAGAACAAGCGCTTACTTTTGATGAACTGGCCGATAGGTTGAATAAGAAAAAGAAAATAAGTGTGAAACTGGGAATTGACCCGACTGGCCCCGATGTGCATTTGGGGCACCTGGTTCCCATTATGTTACTGCGGCAATTTCAAAAAGCAGGACATGTGGTGAATTTAATTATTGGAGATTTTACTGCTATGATCGGAGACCCAAGTGGTAGAAATACTCAGCGAGAAGCATTAACTTCTGCGCAAGTCGCAGCAAACAAAAAAACATATCTTAAACAAATTGGGCCGTATTTAGATGTAAAGACAGCACGTATCCATCATAATTCTAAATGGCTTTCTAAGTTGACTGCCAAAAGAATTCTTGCCGACTTACAAATGATTCCCGCAAGTAGTGTCTTACAGCGAGAAGATTTTAGAACTCGTTTGGAGACAGGGGACCCTCTTTCTATGGCGGAACTCTTATATAGTTATTTACAGGGAACTGATTCGGTTGAACTGGTATGTGATATTGAGGTTGGGGGGCGTGACCAATTTTTAAATCTAGCCCTCGGAAGAGACCTTATGCGCGTTAAAGGAATGGAACCGCAAATAAATCTTACCACGCCGGTGTTGGAAGGAACTGACGGAAGTGGTAAAAAAATGAGTAAGAGCTATGGGAATTATATTGCGCTTACTATGAGCGCAGAAGATATATTTGGTAAAACAATGTCTATACCCGATACGTTGATTACCCCGTATTTTAAGGCGTTTGCGGACATTAGAAAAACCGAGATTTCGTATTTAGAAGAATTGATCCGTCAAAATCCTTTGGAAATGAAAAAACAGTTGGCTCAGTTTATGGTGGCTATTGCAACTAAAAAATTGAAAGAGGCACTTGTACAACGCGAGGCATTTGAGAAGAAATTCAGTAAAAAAGAATTTGATGTTGATCTACCAACACTTGTCGTTGCTCAGGGTACTGTTTTATTTGAAGCGCTTAAACAAGAGAAGGGAGTTACCAAAGCGAGTAATACAGAATTATTTCGTTTGTTTGAGAGCGGGGCGGTGCGTGTGGTAGATCCTATTGAGAGAGCACTGAGTGTAAAAGACTCATTAGATGCGCCATGTGTAATTCGAGTCGGAAAGAAATTGTTTCTAAAAATTGAGATAGAGTAGGTATAATGCGAATGTCGCGAATATCATATGCAAATGACGCGAAAATTAGGAGGAACTAAGTTCATTTTACACGGAGGATTTAACCCAGGCGAAGGTTCAGAAAATGATGCATTCTTTCAGGAGATACTTAAATCCGTTCCACAAAAGGTGGATATTTTACTTGTTTATTTTGCTAAAGAAGAAAACCGGGTTGATATTAATAGAAAGGAAGACGTAGAACAATTTGAAAAGAATAAGGGAAACAAAATATTATCTTTTCAGACAGCCAACGAGGAAATATTTAGGAACCAAATGAAGAAAGCAGACATTGTTTATTTACATGGAGGACTGTCCACCAAGTTGCTGTCTGTCTTAGAAAAGTTTACAGATTTAGACGAAATGTTTAAGGGGAAAATAGTAGCGGGTGACTCTGCTGGGGCGAATGTTTTATGCAAATCTTTTTATAGTGAGATATCAAAGGGTGTATTTAATGGACTCGGGATCCTTCCTCTGAATATAGTTTGCCATTATACACCAACTCATTTAGGCACGATTAGTAGGAATTTGGATTCTGATGTGTTATATTTGCCAAGCTATGAATATAAGGTTTATTGGAAATAGTTAAAATTTTCTTTATAATTCTTCCTTAATACATAATACATATCCCTTAATACTATTCTATTTATGAAACTCAGTATTGGAATTGTTGGATTGCCGAATGTCGGCAAGAGTACTCTTTTTAAAGCGCTTACACATAACGAAGTGCATATTGCTAATTACCCATTTGCTACTATTGATCCGAATGTGGGAGTGGTAGAGGTTCCCGACGAACGCTTGCAAAAACTCACCCAACTTAGCGCTTCTAAAAAAACAATACCTGCCATTGTTGAATTTTATGATATTGCGGGCTTGGTAAAGGGAGCGAGCCAAGGACAGGGTTTAGGAAACCAATTTCTCTCACATATTCGTGAGGTGCAAGCAATCGCGCATGTTGTTCGTTGTTTTACAAATAGCGACATTATTCATGTGGAGCAAGAAATTGATCCAAATAGAGATTTGCACATTATTCATAATGAGCTGATTTTTAAGGACCTGGAAACGGTACAGAAGAGAATTATAAAAGCAGAGGGAGAAGCTCGTACCGGAGATAAGCAAAAGATTGCCGATTTAGCATTTCTCAAAAAGATAGAGGAAATGCTTCTTAACGAAAAATTAGTTTCAAATTTGGATCGTGAAACGTTGGATTACCCTCTTCTTAAAGAATTAGCTCTTCTTACTTCAAAACCGCAACTGTATGTGTTGAATGGAAATGCAGCAGATGTTCCGCAGTCTTTAATAGATGAAATCGCGGCAGAAAAAAACATGTATGTAGTGCTTGATCTCGCTCAGTTAACCGATCTAGCGCCCTTAATTTTAAAAGCATATGAACTGCTAGGGCTTATTAGTTTTTTTACTACCGGAGAAGATGAAACGCGAGCCTGGACCATTACCAGGGGAGAGAAAGCGCCTCAGGCGGCTGGAGTTATTCATACCGATTTTGAGAAAAAATTTATTCGTGCTGAAGTGGTTGCGTATAATGATTTTATTTCTTGTGGCGGATGGAGCCAAGCAAAGCAAAAAGGAAAACTTAGACTAGAAGGAAAAGAATATATTATTCAAGATGGCGATATTATAGAAGTGAGACATGGGTAGTTAAGTATTATGGGGAGGGTATTAAGTATTTAGGAGTTTATAAGAACGCAGAAATAGAAAAGGGTTGCTACATCAGTAGCAACCCTTTTGGTTATGCTTCAATACTTAAACCTACTTCGGCTTGAGGATTTTCGCAGTATCCAAGACAATTCTCAGATATTGGTTTAAATATCTTGAAAGAACATTTTTTGAATCCGGAAAATGCTTTTTCCATTGGAACTTTTACAAATGGTCCCAATTTCAATTGCAGCTGTTCTTCTGTAATATCTGCTTTGAGAAATTGCATAATAAGTTCTTCAATTTCTTTTTCGTGAACCCCAACTAGTTCCTCAAATCCATTTACAACGAGTGATTCGAAGTAATAGTATTGTCTCAAGATCATGCTCTCATAAATTTCTTGAGCATATTCTTTAATTTGATCTTCCTCTCCCTTAAAATCGATTATGACCTCTACCGGAACTATGCACTGCATAGTTTTATAACTTCCGTGTAAATTTACCTTGACGCCATATCCAAGATGTTTGCCATGAATGTTTTCTCTCTCGTTGTTTCCTTTTAAACTCATAATCTCATAAACAACATCTCCTTTTTCTTTAAGATATGCATGTCCTATAAATTTAATTTCATTTGATGCAGAAACAACGAATAAAGTTCTTTTTCCCCTGTCTTCTTCTGAGATATATTCGAGTCGTTTTGATCGAAAGATTGAAATTGGTAGTAATAAACCAAAGGTGACAAGAGAAATTGTGAGAAGTTCGGGGTTAATGGATATTTGTGGTGGGTCGATCAGAGACATGAGGGAAGTAAACAACCAAAAAACAATGAAAATTAATGCTATTGTAAATGGAATATAGACTGGCCAACGAAGAAAAAAGGCTATGGTTTTACAATCTTTTTTTAAGTTCATTTTATCTCCTAAACGTTTTTGAGGTTTCGGTTATCGGTTAGTTAAGTTGTACAGATCTTCATAGATGATATAATTTAATTCACTATTTGTCAATATATCCTGTATGCACAAGAGGATACTTAAAAAAGTGGCACGCACGTGCCACTTTGTCCTATACCTACTCTATGTTTCTTTTTTTCTGGCGAGATACTCCACAATTATCTTTCTCCATTCGGTAGGGTTTTTGTTGGGGGTAATAACGGAATCAATATAGCCCCACTCACTTTCTCCCAATCTTTTCCCGAATTCGTAGGGAATGGTGATTTGGGACACGTTCCCATAAACAT
Source organism: bacterium (assembly GCA_021844025.1). Lineage (GTDB taxonomy): Bacteria > Patescibacteriota > Minisyncoccia > UBA6257 > JAGOQP01 > JAKBUF01. The sequence continues at coordinate 32,008 of JAKBUF010000003.1, forward strand.
CCTTTTTAATATCCATTATTGGATTCCATGTGCTCTTGTAAAGAACCATTGATCCAATCGAAATCGTTTTTAGCTCTGTGACAATCTTATCCTTCTGCGGTGGTTTTTTTACTGTAGATGGAATTAGTAATAATATCCCAATAAGAATTATTGGGATGAGAACGAGTACCATTTTTCTTGCTTTCATTTCTCTCCTCTCTAGTTATTGGTGGTATGAAATTTCTGATGTTAGTATGGCATATTATAATACTGGCGTCAATTCTTAATCTATGCACAAAATCTCATTATTCTGCTATACTGTAACAGTTATCAAGTTCAAAGTTGTAAAGTTATAAAGGAATTAATTTTCCACTTGATAGCCTTATAACTTGATAACTTTATAACTCATTCATGCCCAGTAACATTACTTTATACGCCAAAGGCGAAAGGAATATATACTGGGGGGATAGAAAAAAGTAGAATATATTTTGTATAATTACTATAGAGAACATAATTTAAATAAAGTAATGTTAACTGGGTATGGATCCTATTAATTACGAAGAGCTTGCAAAAGAAGTTATAAAACAGCAACAGAAAAGTCCGGAACAAATACCCCAAAGCCACAAAGAGGCGGTGGTCTCTATTTTAAAAGAAAAAATGTCTGCGCAACAACCCGTTGTTCCTCAGCCCACATATCAACAACCAAAACCTTTACAACCAAATATTGTCTCTACTGACCCCGATTTACCAACCTATGCCGCAAGTGCTCCGGAGGAATCAAAACAAGAAGTAAGAAATCTTATTGAATTCACTCTTTCTAAGGGCCTTTCCCAAGGGATTGCTCAAGCGGCAAAATCTGATCCGTTTGTGATTGATATGTATCACGATGCGCTTGCTGAGCATATTGTAACGCAAATGAAAGAAAAGGGAATGATTTAAAGAATTTTTTATCTTGTAATCTTGAACTTAATAACTTTATAACTCATTCATGTCTTCTCCTTTATTTATTGGTGGATTAGTAATATTAATATGCGGGCTTACCGCGCTTATTTTTTGGGCCATTAAGCGGAATCGTAATGAGCGACTACGTAAATCTCTTGCCACTAAATTACTTTTGATTCGAATTCCTCATGCTCCTTCCGATAAACCGTCTTCTTACAAAGAGGAAATCAATCTTACTGAACAATTATTTAGTATTCTTGCGGGGAATAAAGAGGGGACCGTTCTTGAAATAGCGGTACACCATGTAGGAGAAGAAATTCATTTTTATGTAGCAATTCATGAATCACTCGTTTCTTTTGTGAGTCGTCAGGTTGAGGGTATTTTTAAAGATGCGCGTGTTGAAGAAGTTGCTGAATATAACGTGTTTCAACCAAATGGATTCAGTAAGGGAGCGTATCTTTCTTACACGGAAAATTTTGCTCTTCCTATTCGTTCCTATGTTGAATCTGAAGGAGATACCTTTTCTCCTATTATTAGTGCATTTTCTAAAATACAAGAATTGGGAGAGGGAGCTGGTATGCAGGTATGTATTCGTCCCGCCGACTCTTCGTATAAAAAGAATGTAAAAACACTTATAGAGAATTTAAAAAAGGGAGCTTCTTTTAAAGAGCTTGCTTCACAGAATCTGTTTGACCTTAAAGATATGCGTCATGTATTTTCGTCGGCTCCTGAAAATAAAGAAGACGAAAAAAGACCCGTTGATGAATCCACTATACAAGCGCTTGAAAAGAAGATTTCAAAACCTTTAGTAGAAGTGAATGTACGTTTTGTGGTATCTGCGGTGCAACAAGCGAATGCCGACGCTATTTTTGAGGGAATTTGCGGATCATTCTCTCAATTTGAGGCTCCCTTACGAAATAGATTTACTATTGTGGTTTCTAAAAATATTAAAAAATTTGCATATCAGTTTGTATTTCGTGAATTTGACGATCGTCAACGTTTAATCATGAATATTGAAGAATTGGCTAGTATTTTTCATTTACCTACTAGCACTACACTTTCCCCCAAAATTAAGTGGTTAAAATCAAAAGAAGCACCTGCTCCCGCTAATCTTCCTACGGAAGGCACTAAACTAGGAGAAAGTTCATTCCAGGGGGTTGCAAAACCGGTATATATTACCGATGAAGATCGCCGAAGACATTTATATATTGTTGGGCAGACCGGAACGGGAAAATCCGCTTTATTAACCAATATGGCAGCTGATGATATTCGTCAAGGAAAGGGTGTGTGTGTTGTTGATCCTCACGGAGAGCTTGTTGATAGTATATTGGGCTGTATTCCTCGTGAGCGTGCGAACGACGTTATTATTTTTGACCCGGGGAATATTAATCGCCCGATTGGATTGAATATGTTGGAATTTGATCCTTCACGTCCGGAAGAAAAAACATTTATTGTAAATGAAATTCAGAGTGTCTTTAACCGATTGTTCAGCGCGGAGACCATGGGTCCTATGTTTGAACAATATATGCGTAACGCACTATTGCTTTTAATGGAAGATTCAATTAATGAGCCCGCTACGCTTATTGAGGTTCCGCGTATTTTTACCGATGATGAATTTCGTAAACGCAAACTAGCGCGCATTACTAATCCAGTTGTACTTGATTTTTGGCAGAAGGAGGCAGCTAAGGTTACGGGAGAAGCGTCGTTAAACAGCATGGCTCCTTACATTACCTCAAAGTTTAACAATTTTATTGCCAACGATTATGTGCGTCCTATTATTGGGCAAGTAAAATCATCTTTTAGATTTCGCCAAATTATGGATGATCGGAAAATTCTGTTAGTGAGTTTGTCTAAGGGAAGAATAGGCGATATTAACTCGGGACTTTTGGGAATGCTTATTGTTGGCAAATTATTATTGGCTGCGTTTTCTCGTATTGATATTCCGCAGGAGCAGCGCGCTGATTTTAATTTATACATTGATGAGTTTCAGAATTTTACCACTGATTCTATCGCGGTTATTCTTTCTGAGGCGCGTAAGTATCGGTTGAATCTTACTATTGCGCATCAATTTATTGCGCAGCTTGAGGAAAAAATTCGTGATGCGGTGTTTGGAAACGTGGGCTCCATGCTTGCGTTTCGAGTTGGGGCAGGGGACACAGAGTTTCTTATTAAACAATTTGAACCCGTTTTTTCTCAAAATGACCTTATGAATATTGATAATTTTAATGCGTATATTCGGATGCTTATTAAGGGGCAGACCTCAAAACCGTTTAATATAAAGACGCCTTTTTATCCCAAACAGGAGCATGAACTCGTACAACAGTTAAAAATGTTTTCTTCGGCAAATTATGGGGCCGATAGACAGGTAGTTGAAACAGATATCTTACATAGGCTTCGCTCATAGTCTATAGGTTCTGGTTATCTTCCTGCCCCTTTACCTACACGGGCAAGGGGGCTCTGTGCGTGGAAATATGCCCATTTTTTTGATATACTGTTTATATGGTTGGAAAACAGGATATTCGGGTACGTATAGCCCCTTCGCCTACCGGACACCTTCACTTAGGCACTGTTCGTACGGCTTTATATAACTATCTTTTTGCCCAAAAAGAGCACGGAACGTTTATATTGCGAGTAGAAGACACCGATCAAGGGCGCTCGTTACCTATTTATGAAAATGAAATTCTAGATGGTTTACGGGCTCTAGGTCTTACTTGGCAAGAGGGCCCCGATGTGGGCGGCCCCTATGGTCCCTATAGGCAAACTGAACGAACCCAAATATATAAAACGTACATAGAAAAACTTCTTACCGAAAGAAAGGCGTATTATTGTTTTTGTACAAAAGAAGATCTAGAAAAGCAACGTGAAGCTATGCTCGTGGAAGGTATTGCTCCTAAATATGCTGGGACGTGTCGCTCACTCTCCGCACAGCAGGTGCAGGAAAAGCTCGCGGCGGGTGCCTCTTCAGTTATCCGTTTATTAGTATCTGATGGGGTAGAGGTTTCATTTGATGATGTTATTCGTGGCTCTATCTCAGTTATGAGTAATACCATTGGAGATATGGTAATTGCTAAGAATGTGAACACCCCATTGTTTCATCTAGCAAATGTTGTTGATGATTATGAAATGAAAATTTCACATGTGATTCGGGGAGAAGATCATATATCCAATACTCCTAAACAAATTTTAATTCAGCAGGCACTTGGGTTTCCTCGTGTACGATACGCGCATATTCCGCTTGTTCTTACCCCCGATCGTAAAAAAATGTCTAAGCGAAGTTTGGAAACATCATTTGTTGAATATTTACACGACGGATATCTTCCCGAGGCTCTCCTTAATTTTTTGGCGTTATTAGGATGGGCTCCCGAAGATGGGAGTGAACTGCTCACGTTACCAGAAATGGTTGAGCGTTTTTCTTTAAAGCGTATTCAAAAATCGGGCGCCGCTTTTAATATTGATAAACTTGATTGGTTTAATGCGCAGTATATTAAAAAACTTTCTTTTGCGGAATTAGTACAACGACTTACTCCCTTTGTTCCGCCCGAATGGCTTTTGCAAAATAACCATCTTATGGAACATGCAATTAACCTTGAGCGAGAACGCATAAAAAAACTCTCTGATTTTGTAGAGGGGGCTGGATTTCTGTTTTCACTAGGGGAGTATGAAACTTCTTTATTAGTATGGAAAGGGTCTACTTTAGCTCAAGCTTCAGCACATCTTGCCAAAATTAGAGAATTGTTAGATAGTATAGAACCTTCAAATTTTACCGCAACATATCTTGAGTCGGTTATTATGCCGTATGCTCAGCAAGTCGGTCGGGGAGAGGTATTGTGGCCATTACGGGTTGCTCTTTCTGGTAAACAGAATTCTCCGGGTCCTTTTGATATTTTGGCTGCTTTAGGCAAAGAAGAATCTTTACGTCGTATTGATATTGGGGTTGCTAAAGTGGCCGGTGAACTGTCGTTATCATAAATAGCTTTTTATCATGGGGTTTCATTTTTTTTGGCATTATATAGGGACCGTAAAGTTGTTTATAGGCATTGTCGTGCTATTAATTGCAAGCGTATTCATTTCTCAAGTGGTTCATGCGGCAACTACTTCGGCTGTTTCTTCCAGTAAGGCAGACCCCGCGGCTGTACAAGCGCAGATTGATCAGCGCAATAAAGAATTGGCCGACATTCAAAAACAAATAATAGAGAATCAGCAAAAGTTATCAGAAACACAACAACAAAAGCAAACCGTTTCATCTGAACTAAATAATCTAAACACCACTATTCGGCAGGTTGATTTGGGTATTTCGGCAAGTCAAATTTCTTTACAAAAATTAGGATTGGAAATAGGCAATTTGCAAGATGATTTAGCAAGCGCCCAAGATGATTTTTCTCAAAAACAAGCTGCTATGGCGGCTGTTTTTCAAAATATTCAGGTAAAAGATCAGGAAAATCCTTTATTGGCATTTGTGGGGTCAAAAAGCTTATCTGATGGGCTGCAATCTGTGCAAAATTTAGTGAGCTTAAATCAAACACTTGCCCTAAAAGCGCTTGAGTTACAGGAGTCGTATCGAGTTATGCAAAACACACTTACGAGCGCGCAAAAGAAAAAAAGTGATAAAGAATTGGAGACCGAAAACCTGAAAAACAGAAAAATAATTGTTGCAGAATTAAAAGATGATAAAACAAAACTTCTACAAGAAACCAAGAAAAAAGAAAGCGCATACCAACAATCATTAGATGACCTTGCTAAGCGCCAAGCAGAAATTGCTGCCGAAATTGATTCTATGGAATCTTCTTTGCGTGGCAAGATAGATTATAAGGAAATACCTAAGGCCGGTGTTGGAATTCTTATGACTCCGGTTGAAAATCCGGTGGTAACACAGGAGCATGGGTATACGCAGTCGGCTAGAAAACTATATCGGGGCAAGTATCATAACGGACTTGATTTTGGAGCTCCTATTGGTACCCCCATATTTGCGGCGTATGATGGGAAGGTTGTTTCGGTGGCGAATCAAGATTTATATTGTCGTCGTGGTGCCTATGGTAAATATATAGCTATACAACATCCTATTAATCTTACTACGTTATATGGGCACCTCTCTTTGCAATTAGTTCATGAAGGGGATAGCGTTAAGCGGGGTCAATTAATTGGGTACTCAGGTAACACCGGATATGCTACCGGTCCTCATTTGCATTTTGGGGTGTATGACTCTTCAACATTTTATATTGGTCCTAGTAAGTCATGTGGTCCCAAAATGCCTTTTGGAGGAGATTTAAATCCTCGTGACTATTTGTCATTGTAGTTATATTAAAGTATAATTTATACAAATGGATAAAATTATTTTAAACGCGCTCCAGCCGGTTATAGCGTTTCTTCAAAAACAAGGTCTTTGGGATGGCCTCGTGAGCACCTGGGATAAACTTTCTTCATTAACCGGGTCTTTAGTTGGTGGTTCGGGATTAGGATCGTTATTTGGAGGATCCGGAGGATCTGGGAACTCGTCTTCTTTTATTGTTAGTTTCTTTAAATTAGTGGTTGCTATACTAGTAACCATTGTTAATGTTTTAATAGATATCGTTAATTGGGCACTTGGGTTATTTAAGTAGTTGATAGGGGTTGTTTTAATTAAAGTATAATATATATGTCGCAAAATGTATATTGTGCGACATATAGTATACAAAACAAAGAGGGTGAAATCATCACCCCCTTTTACTGCAAACTCTCTACGTTTTCTCATCCCAGATGTGTTTCATTAACCATAGGTCAAATCTTTTTCCAAATGCCATCAGGACAAAATAAGTACCGAGTGCGGAGGCATATATTATTCTTGTCGTCCAATTGTATACGGTTAGATGTAGAATAAGTAATGCGCCCGAAATGACAAGTAATGGAAATTTTACAAAGATCCATCCTGTTTGATATGGGGTGAGTTCCCTCGGACTTTTAAGGTAGCCGGACCACTTTAATATCGGTTTCGCTATGCCCGGCTTTAGTAAGACCAATGGAATAAAACCAAGTAATATACCTAGAGTTATACAATGCCCCAGTAATCCTGGGAATGTTAGTTGTGAAATTATCTCTACCACCGCTAATCCCCCAACAAGTATTGTCCCTACTATTATCGTAAGAATCAGATTCCTTATAGAATCTTTTAAAACAAGTACTGGTTCCATTTTGGATCCCCTTTGTTTGTTATAAAATCAGTTAAAAGTTCTGTGTAGAGTCTACTATATTATTCATAATTTGTCAATATTTATTGTTTTTTGTACTTGGGGTATATTTCATGTATTGGAAATTAATCGTTTCAATTTAGAACTTAAAATTTGGAATTTAAAACTTTTTCCCATGTCTCCTTTTGAATCTTTTGCTCAGTTTCGCGAACAAGGCGGATACGATATTAATGGCACGTGGTATCCTCGGGTAACCAAAATTGTTGAAATAAAATCAAAACCGGCGCTCTATAAATTTTATGGTGAGTTAAAAAGTTTTGATGAGGGTGAGCGTATTAAACAACAGTCCGCGAGCGAAGGGACACTAATTCATGAAACAATTGAGGCGCTTTTAATGAAGCAATCCCCTGTTATTCCTCCTTCCATACGTCCGGCCGTTGAGGCCTTTGAACGTTTTATAGAAGATAAACACATCCAGGTTGATCCGGCGTTCGTTGAATATCGGTTGGTAAATCATAAAGAGCGCTATGCGGGTACTATGGACGCTATGGCGAGCATTAATGGAGTGTGGGGCGTGTTAGATATCAAAACTTCACAATCAGTGTATCGGGATTATGGTCTGCAAACTTCCGCGTATATGGCGGCATTGGAACCAGATTTTCCTTTGCTTGCTACTCGTTGGATTCTTCGTATAGATCAACACCAAAAATGCGCAAAATGTGGTGCTTTGCTCCGTTCAAAAGGTGGGCGTGATAAGGTAAAACTCCCCTGGCAACGAGAACTAAAAGCGCACGCACTTTCGTGTCAGCATGAGTGGGATGGGCTTGTGGGAGATATTGAGCTAAAAGAATTTCCTAATTGGCAGCATGACTATGAGGCGTTTTTGGGTGCTAAGAAGCTGTGGGAGTGGGAGCATGAAGATAAATTAAAACAGATCGGGTATCTATAAGGAGAGTTTCTAGTTCTCAGTTTTGAGTTCTAAATTAATCTTAAAAATTATTCAGCGGCTCTTTGCTGGATGATTATGGGTGCCTGTTCGTAGTCTCGAGCAACTAGATATCCTGTCGCAAATGCAATTGCGAGAGCTAAAAATGCCAATATTCCTAGAATAATACTGGTTTTATTTTTCTTAACCCTTTCTTTTATGTTTCTAATCAAATACATTTGACAGTTAGCTATTTTTTATAGTATACTCTTTTTTACTGGAGATTAAAGCATATGCCCAGTAACTTTACTTCACACGCCGTAGGCGAAAATGAAGTATTGTAAAGTGGGCAAAAAAACAAAGCTATTACAATAACAAACAGATTGTAGGAGCTAATTACAAGTAAAGTAAAGTTACTGGGTATGGCACATACGAAGCAGCTAGGGTCCACGAAAAACGGCCGGGATTCCCTAGCAAAACGATTAGGCATCAAAAGACAGCAAGATCAAACCGTAAAAGCGGGTGAAATTTTAGTACGTCAACGGGGAGCAAAATATTTGTGTGGTGACAACGTTCGCCGCGGAGCCGATGATACTCTCTATGCCGCAAAGCCGGGTAGGGTTGCTTTTAAATTAGTTAAAAAGGCACTGTTTAATGGAAAGGCTCGGTATGTCACTAAGGTTTCGGTGGTTGGCGTATAGCTCGTATTTTATAATTTTATTACTATTACATATAAAAACTCGCATGTATTCCATGCGAGTTTTTAGTAAATGGATTTTTTCTAATTACTACATACTAGTCACCGGCTACTTTAATTTTTACCTGTGCTTTTATAGTTTCTTCTCCCCTACCCAATCGTGTAGTGATTAGGTGCTCTCCCAATTCTTTTATTGGTTTTATGTCTAGATGTACGTCTTCCATTCCCAGTAGACGGTCTCTGTTTTCTAAAAATTTTCCAATAACTTTTTGTATTTCTTCTTGGTGTATTGAGGTAAACACTTCGTTGTTTTTTCCAGTTTTCACTTTAAAATCAAATGTTTGATTTTGTAATTCGGGAAGTAACGCGGCGATAACTTGTTTTCTTTTTTCTCTCTGTTCTGATTCCCTGTTCTTTTTTTGTTCCCAATTGCGAATGATCTCTGGTGTTGCTACTACCGCTAGTTTCTTTGGGAGCAATGCGTTCTTTGCGTATCCGCTGGAAACCTCAACCACCTCTCCTTGGTTGCCAACTTTTGGAACAAATTTAATAAGTAAAATTTTCATATTAGTTATCAAGTTCTAAAGTTATAAAGTGAAAAACATAAATATCAATCCTCTTTTACCATTATGGGGCGTAATTACTATACCCATTAACGATATAGGCTGTGATACTTATACCGAATTCTAATTATGTAATGCTTTTATAGCTGCTTGTAACCACACATCTTCTGTTGATGATGCGGTTGAGGTGCTTTCGGCTACCGAAATATCCGGAGTAATTCCATTTTTATCAATCATATTTCCATTGGGTGTGAGCCAGTGCGCAATAGTTACCTTAATCATTCCCTGCTCCAAAGGCAGTAATTCTTGCACGGTTCCCTTCCCAAAGCTTTTTTCTCCCACAATAACTGCTTTTTTATTATCTTGTAGGGCTCCCGCAAGAATTTCAGATGCGGATGCTGAACCTTTGTTAATAATTATTACTATGGGTTTTGAAGAAAGCACTCCCGGACCCTCTGAGAAGAGTGACTGTGATTGACTTGGATCTTGAAATGCTTCGGTCACTACTTTTGTGCCGTTGGGTAGGAACCATCCGGCAATTGATTGGGCTCCATCTAAATATCCACCCGGATTGTTTCGTAAATCAAGAATTATAGATTTTGCTCCCAGAAGAATTGATTTTACTGCGGCCTGTTGGAACAGCTGCGGAGCTTTTTCATAAAAATTATATAATTTGATATATGCAATGGATCCATGCAAGTCTTCTTTCCCCTGATTGTTTATCATTTTAAAATCAAGTGTGGGAATTTGAATAATGGCTCGCGTAATAGTTACTTTCTTTTCTCCTTCTTTCTCGTTATGGATAACCGTTAGGGTAACTTGTGTTCCTTCTCTTCCTCTAATGTGTTGCACTGCTTCCTCGGGAAGTAACCCTGCGGTATCTAAATCATCAATACGGGTGATTCTATCTCCTGCTTGTAAACCGGCTCGTTCTGCGGGGGTGTCTTTTAATGGGGCAATAATAACCAATTGATTTTGTTTATTTAAACCAATTTCTGCTCCAATGCCTCCAAATTGTCCTGAAATTTCATCACTAAAACTTTTTGCCTCTTTAGGAGGAAAGAATACCGTGTAAGGGTCATTTAATGAATCTACTAATCCGTTAATAGCTCCGAATAATAGTTTTTGATTATCACCCACCGTGTCTTTAGAAACATATTTTGATTTTAATATGTTCCATACGTTCCAAAATTCTTGAAAGCTAATAGAACTATCGTTTTTTTGTGGGTCAGTTACTCCTTGTATAGTAATGTTTTTTGTAACTTCACTTCCCCGAGAAAATCCAAGGTAGTATCCATATCCGAGTGCTGCCGCGATAAGTACACATACACTAACTACTACTAAAATCCGTTTGCCATGTATTGGTTTTTTCATATTATGCCGTTTTTATGTCTGTTATGACTACTATATCATGTTACGCAATAATTGCCAAAAATGCGCATGGTGTGCAAAATATACCCTGTTGTCATTCGTGCCGCGGTGAGGTAATATATAAAACACGTATGATTGGTCCAGATTATCTTGATTCATTAAAAGATCGGGCATCAAAAAGTCACGTGTATCGTAAATACCAGCTTATTGGACTTTCTTTGGCTGAATTATTGGAAGATGATGCTCACAAAGCGCTGTATATTAAGCTTGCAAAGACCATTCATAATGATGTGTTGTTAGAAATTGCTAAAGATGTTTCTCAACGAGATAATATAAAAAACAAAGGAGCGTATTTTATGCGCCTGCTACAAGAAAAGAAATTATTATGAGTTTGTTAAATCCTCAAAATTCGGTTATTTGGACCGTTACGAATCCTACCCATGAAAAGTTTTTACGCACACCGGTTGCGGATTTTAACGTTACCTCGGTTCCTCGTAAAGAGCTTGAACACGTTATTACTCATATGCGAAAACTCATGATTGCTGAAAAAGGTGTGGGGCTTTCGGCAAATCAGATTGGGCTTTCGGTGCGTCTTTTTATTTGCCAACTTCCCACTGCACAAGGGACCGGATACCAAGGAAAGTTTTATGCAATTTTTAATCCTCGTTTAGTTCGAACGTCTGAAAAAAAAGTGTGTGATGAAGAGGGTTGTTTGAGTATACCCGGATGGTATGGATCGGTTGATCGTTTTTATAGTATTACGTTGTCGGGAGTAGACAAGCAGAATCGTCCCCTCTCTATTTCGGCGCGTGGGCTTTTGGCGCGCATTATGCAACATGAACTTGATCACTTAAATGGTGTTCTTTTTACTGACCATGCAAGCAATGTGCAACGCATTGCTGAACTATGAACTCTTTTAATCATCCATTTATTTTTTTTGGGAGTCCTACGTTTGCAGAAGTATTGCTGGCCGATTTGTTGCAGTCAGGCTTTGTGCCACGTGCAGTTGTGTGTAGTGCCGATAAGCCCTTTGGTAGAAAACAAATTATGACTCCCCCGCCCGTTAAGGAACTTGCCCTTGCCCACCACATACCGGTCATACAACCATCACAAAAGCCGCAACGGCAAGATTTTTCTGACTACTCCGATGTGTTATTTGGTCTAGTGGCGGCATATGCTTATATTATTCCCCAAGAAGTTATTTCTTTATTTCCTAAGGGATTGGTGGGTGTGCATCCTTCATTGCTCCCTTTTCATCGGGGAGCTTCTCCTATTCAAACCGCATTACTACACCAAGATCCTATAACCGGTGTTTCTTTATATTGTATTGATGATCAAATGGATCATGGCCCCGTTATTTCGCAACAGGAGGTTATTATTTCTGCGCAAGATACTTATACTACGTTGGAAGAAAAGCTTGCGCACGTAGGAGCTAAGCTTGTTGCCGATACTATTCCCCAATGGGCGTCGGAATCTTTAGTCGCGCATGAGCAAGATCATGCGCATGCTACCTATACACAAAAATTTATTACCGAAGACGGACGAGTTGATTTAAATTTAGATCTGCCCCAAACCATTGCGCGTAAAATAAAAGCGCTCGCACATGATCCTGGGGTGTTTACGTATATAGATGGTAAACGAATTAAACTACTTGAAATTACAGAAGGTCCCACTGAATACGTTATTACCAAAATTATTCCCGAAGGAAAAAATGAGCAATTAGCTCATATTGTGTTAAAGAAGTAAGGTTCTCTGGTGCGTGAATAAAAAAAGAGGCTGCTATACAGCAGCAGCCTTTGCAAACTTTCTCTCATCCAGTCCGAACTCTTGGGAGATGAGTCTCTTGTCTTCATCGGATGAGGTTAGAAAGAATATGTCAGATGGGAAATACCATCCAACTGGTTCTTGTTTATCTAACCCGAAGATGATGGCATCAGAGGTGTCTACCCGCACGATAATCTTTTTGTATGTTTTGAGGTCTGCGCGATAAGAATCTTTAATATTAAGAACCTCATCAACCACAGACTTCTTCAACGAGATGTTATGACGGTCCAGTATTCTTTCTATAGTTTCTTTATAGGAGAATTCCAAACCATCAACAGATCCCCCAAACTCTTTCAGTAAAGTATATCTTCCCGTATTTGTCTGTTTTAAAGCGATCTTTCCATCATTTACCAACAGAAGAATGACTAGCCAAGGAAAAATTTTTCCTTGGGTTTCGGTCGAGATGGACTCCACTCCTCGGTCTCTCATCGTGTTTTCCTTTCTTTTATTTTTTCATTTCAGTTAATTTGTACTGTTTCTATATTACCATATAGATAATACAATGTCAAATTACTGTGTAGATGGCCATGTTTGTGCGGCTGGAGGATAAATTTTAGAAAGTGGATGGTTAGCACAGTTGTGCTTTCGTGCCGGGCATATATTTCTGCCATATTCAATCATTTGGTAGCTTGCCCGTAACCACTTTGATTTAGGAATCAAACGCATAAGATCTTGTTCTATTTTATTTGGATCGCGGTGTTTGGTGAGCCCAAACTTGAGCGCGAATCGGCGTACGTGGGTATCTACCGCAATCCCCTCAATAACCCCAAACGCGTTTCCTAGTACAATATTTGCGGTTTTGCGTGCTACCCCCGGCAATAAAGTAAGTTCTTTCATAGTAGAAGGAACCTTTCCTTTATATTGGGTAAGAATAATGTGTGCCGATTCTTGAATATGTTTTGCTTTAGCACGATAAAACCCAGTTTGATATATGTCGCGTTCCAATTCTTTTCGCGGCGCGTTCGCGTAATCTGCTATGGTTTTATATTTTTTAAAAAGAGTTTTGGTTACCTCATTTACCTTTTTATCAGTGCACTGAGCCGAAAGCATGACCGCTACCAATAATTCCCATGGGTTTTTATGAGTAAGCATAATCCGGGCATGAGGAAACAAGCTATTTAATTTTCGTAATAATTTTTGAGCCCGTTGTTTTAGGATTTTTTCTGATGTGTTTTTCGGTTTCATGCTACCTATTATTTAAATTCAGATTTTTGTTTTAGATATTTCACTCTCATTTGTTGAGGTAATTTTTCAATTGCGTACCGAAGCATGGTTCGTGGCATGGTGTGCGCGTGTTTGTTTAAGAACCGCAGCTCAGTTGGCAAATCTTTTTTACCGACTTCTCGCAGCATCCATCCGACCGCTTTATGAATTAAATCGTGAGAATCATGCAATAGTATTTTTGCTATTTGTAACGTGTCGGTATACCGCTTATTTTTAATAAACATATACGTGCTTAAAATGGCAATTCGTTTTTTCCACACGTCATTTGATCGCGCGAAGGTGTATAAAATTTCTCTCTTTTTGTTAAACAGGTAATCTCCTACAATATGTGGCGCAGTTAGATCAATCAGGTCCCAATTATTAATATGCTTGGTGTGGGTGGTATAGAGTTTAAATATCTTTTCTTTTTGTGTTGTGCTTCCTATTTTATATTGGTGCACCAAAATCAAAAGCGCACTAAGACGCACCTCATGTACTGGACTTTTTAATGCCTGAGCAATTTCTTTTAGAGACAAATCAAGATGCTTAATACTGGTTGCTCGTTGTTGAGGAACCATAATTCCCCAAAACACATCCCCCTCTCCATATTCTCCCTTGCCGGTTTTAAAAAATCTCTGCAATATTTTTGCTCTTTGTTGATTTTTCTGCTTTTGTAAATCGGTGAGCAGGTGAGAAAGCGCCATACCTAGGAAAGTTTTTTATGGGGCGGAAACCACGTTTGAGAAAGCTCCATGAGTATATAAGCGCTTAGGGTTCCTACCACTATTCCTCCTAAAATATCAGAGGGGTAATGAACTCCCGCCATTACTCGTGCAATTCCAATTGCAAATCCGGATATATATAAAAAATATGCTGTTTTCTCATGGTAATACCACGCAATGGTAGCAATCGCAAATGCAAATGTGGTATGCCCCGAAGGAAATGCATATGCGTTTACCGCAAATAAATGTGGTGCTTGTAATACAATGTAGGGGCGTAATCTTTGGTCAAATAAGTAAATAATCGGCATGATCGCAAAGCGGGCAATTAATGTAATTAGTCCGGCGCGTACGAGTACATACCACCGTTCTTGCTGTCCTTTGTGTAACTTATAAATGGCAATCACAAAAATGATCCCTACAATAAATACATAGTATTGGGCAAAAAATAAAATGAGTTTATCTCCCCACCACGACTGATGTAGCAGTCCGTTGAGCCAATGAAATAAACTAATATCAAATGATTCAATCATGTGGGTATCTTACCATACGATTTGCGTGTTTGCTAGAATATTCATATACTTTTTGCATGCATACCACCGGATTTCTTGCTACCCAGAATATATTATTTTTGATCGTTTTTGGCGCTATTGTTTTCTTTTCTCTTAAAAAACATTCCTCGGCTCATTCTACCGAGTTACTTTCATACACCGACTCAACGGAATTAAAAGGTCTTGCGTTTTGTATGGTGTTGTTTGCTCATATTGGATATTTCTTATTTCCTCATTGGGGTTGGGGTGATCAATTTGTGTATCCCCTTTCTATTTTGGGAGGTGTAGCGGTTAATTTGTTTTTGTTTTTATCTGGGTATGGACTTGCGCAAAGCGCTCGCACAGAAACCCCGTGGCAGTTTTATAAACGAAGATTTTTCAAGTTATATACTCCCCTATGGTTAAGTTCTCTTTTTATTGTTGCCCTTGATATCATTGGTAAAAAACCAATTTCGTTTTTACACGCGCTCCCAGGTTTTACTGGAATAATTACTCATGCCGATTTATACACCGACTTTAATTCTCCTTTGTGGTTCTTAACTCTTCTCTTTTTGTTTTATTTGGTCTTTCCGTGGTTATTTAAAAAGGAACACGCCGTTCGTTCTACTGTTCTATTATTTATATTTGGTTTGGTAGTTCCGGGGTGGCTTGTTTTATATGCGCCATTTGATGGAGGGGTCATACACCTATGGCTATTACATGCGCTAGCGTTTCCTTTGGGGGTTTTGGTGGCATTACTAGCAAAACTGCTACACAGGGGTCTGAATTTTATTCTGCACTCTTATTGGGTTCGTATTCCTCTTTTTATTATTACTTTGGCAGTATTTATGTACTTTGCGGTATATTCAGGTGTTAATACTCCCTCAGAAGAGCTAATTAGTATTATTACTTTGTTTCTATTTTTATTTCTGTTTTTACTTGCTCCATTTCGATCGCTTTTATTCCGTTGGCTGGGAATATATTCGTATGAAATGTATTTAATCCATTGGCCACTACTCTTTAGGCACGATATTTTATTCTTTACTCTTCCGGCGTGGTTTGCGGTCATTGCCTATATAGCAATTTTATTTGGCATTAGTTTTGTCATGGCGTGGGTTTCTAAAAATATTTTTCATTTGCGATCAAATATTTCATCCGCTGAATTAGGGTCGCACTAGGTTAAAGCTAAAAAAAGAGACGCCTGAGCGTCTCAAACTTTATGGCAGCCGCAATACCAGCGGAATGCCCGTTGCGACCATTCCTATGAATAGGAATAGTAACGCATATGCCCACATCCCGTGGAACGGACTTTTTTCTCCTGTTAACCATAAATTAATAATGATTACTAAAAAGAAAAAAGGGATCGCAAACAACAAATGGACAAAAAATAAACCGTCCAAATGCTGTAATTCTTTTCTGGTGTGTACCCCTATTTCTATCACCCCGACCAATATCAAGGTAATAATCAGAAGCATTCGTGCTCCCCACTTGTGGGCGGTTGGCGAAGGAAGAGACCGAGTCGCCTTTCTTCCAGAAAAAATTAAAAATCCCATAGTTATTACCATGAGACTTAGTAGTGTAAAGATTATTATTTTATCCATTCTATTTTTTCCTTTTATTATTTTGTTTAATTTTCTAGAGAGCACTATATATGGTTTTTTTACGACTGTCAAAACATACTTGACACGTGTGCTATAGTGATAATAGACATCACTCTTTATATATACGCACCACAAATCTTTGTGGTGCGGTTGGTGATGTCATGTGTTCTTTATTTAAGAAAGGAGGTGAATGATATGCGACGTCAATGGATGATTCCTGCGGTAGCTCATTGTGATAGTGGGTGTTCTCGTTGCCCTGTTCTCTTATGAGGATGGGGCTTTTTTAAATGCTTTTCCAACTACTATTCCGATTATGGTGCCAAATATAATGCCGGCAATAAATTCAGAAAACCAATGAATACTGGTAGATACTCCGATCCCAATGTAAAGCGCATAGAGCGGAGCAAGATACCGAATTGCTTTTGAGTGTGGGTACAGAGTTACCAGCGAAAACGCCATAGCAAACGCAACGGTGGTGTGAGACGAGGGCCATCCCCAAAACATACCATGTTTTAAAATGCCAAAATTAAATTGATGACTTATATCTATTGTTGTTTCGTGGGGTGGCTGTATTCTTCCGGTGAACGCTTTATAAAAAGACGAAACCATAAGCCCCATAAGAGCGGCTTGGCCGAGTGCCCATCCGGTGTTTATTATTCTTTTACTCTTTTTAATTAGTCCAATTCCAAAGAGTACTATGGGTGCTATGATGGGCATTTGTCCGCCAACAATGACTGCGGTAAAGAATGGGGTACTCCTCCCCACGGCATATACGTGTGTGAAATACCACCAATCAAATCCCGAGAGTACAATTCCGGCAGTAAGTACCATTGCTACTCCTTGCCACAACAAATTATAACCTTTGAACAATCGCGCAATGTTTTTGGGTATGGTGGTAAAAAATGTCTTCATTCTAATTTAATAATTTTAATAATTCTTCGGCTTTTTCTTGAGTATCTAGATCAATAAGATGTCCTTTTAAATCAACATACCCGATTCTATGCCCGTCTTTTACTAATTGTGAAAATATGTCGGTCATTTTCTCTATGTGGTCCAACCCCTCTATTGCCAGAGGATTTAGAATACTAAATACGCCGCAAGTAAAATAGTCACCAACCTCTTCTTTTGATATTCTTGTGACTATTTCTCCTTCTGTTTTTACGTTGTAATCTCCCACTTGATATTTGCTCACGCCTATAATTCCATCATATGGGTTAGTAGACAGTAACCCCTTTAATCTTTTCACAAAATTTACTAGTGAATTTTGTGAAAAATAAATATCTCCGAAAATATATATACAGGGAATATATTTTTTAAAATTGAAAAATAAGTTACCCAATCCGGAAATATTTGTTCTATCTATCT
>JAKBUF010000019.1 GCA_021844025.1 bacterium
CGAGTGCATCGGATAGTGGTTTATCATGCAATACTGCGTACACTTATACAGTATATGCGTCAAATAGCTCGGGATCTTCTGCTACCGCTTCTGCGTCTGCCTCAACTTCAGTGTGTTCTACTACCACACCTCCCGCACAAATGTCTGTTCCAGCAGTATCTGCTACGCAGTCAAATCAACTACAGGCATCTATATTAGAAGTTATGCGCGGTTTGTTAAACACCATGTTACAAGCAGTCCAATAAATAAATATCGCGTGCAGATTTAGTTCATCACCTATACAAAAATCCACAGTGTTAGCTGTGGATTTTTGTATACTTACTCCACACAATACACGCCATGGCGTGTATTGTGTGGAGTTGTATTGGGGTTAGCAAATATAGTAGTTTACGAAGTCTAATAGTTTACGAAGTCTAATAGTTTATGAAGTCGGACTTCGTAAGATTACAAAACAAGTTATGCTCCGTGACAATAATCAGCATGCTAATCTACCCGCGCAACCACTAACCCAATAACGCGTCGTACATGATGAGCGCGAAGCGCGTGAGTTGCCGCAAGTAACGTGCCCCCAGAAGTAGAAACATCATCAATAAGTAAAATATTTTTTCCGGTGCACGCGGCAGGATTAGTGCATGCAAAACAATCAGTCACATTAGAAAATCGCTGTGTGCGATTCTTTTGTTTTGTTTGCGATTCGGTGTATCGGGTGCGTGTGAGTAGCGGAATACAAGGAATATGTACATAGTCCGCAACCGTTTGTGCTAGTAGGTGTGATTGATTAAATCCGCGCTCCCGTTCCTTGCGTGGATGTAGGGGAATGTAGGAAATAATATATGAAGAAATATCGGGTATGACACGCGATATGTGTGTAATAAGTAACGCGGCAAGCAGAATGCGTAATCGTTCCAGTTTATGATATTTAAAATACCACACAAGCTGAGGAATGGGATCGTGGTACGCGCAAGCGGCAGCAAGTATGTAGGGTGTTTTATGACACGGGGGTAAAGTAAGATGTCTACGCCCCCCACACGCGGGGCAGGTGAGTGCGGTATGAATGGTAAGCGCGTCAAAGCACGCCAAGCACACATATGCAGATTGATCTGGAATTGAAGCACCGCACGCAACACAAATTGGTGGAAATAAAACATCAAGTGTGGTGGTGTACAATTTCTTTAACACAGACAACATAATACTATTTTAAATTAAAAAAATGAGATATACTATAGTTATAAAGTAGAAGGTTATAAAGTTATCAAGCCACAGCGCTTTTAACTTTAAAACTTTATAACTTGATAACTGTTATGTTTTTAGACTCGCTGCGAAAAAAATTTTTTCAACCCGCTTCATTTTTAGGGTGCGATATTGGTACCACTTCTATTAAAATTGCAGAACTCAAACGATCGGGCGATCATACTACCCTTACCAATTACGCGTTGTTGGAAAGTTTTGGGCATTTTGAACGATCCAATAATGTATTACAGGCAAACGATTTGAAATTATCGGAACAAGAAACTGCAAACATGTTGCGGTTACTTATAAAACAGGGAAAGTTTTCAACCACTCGAGCGGTGGCTTCGGTTCCTACTTTTGCATCATTTATTACCGTTTTAGAAATTCCTTCTATGAACGATGACGAGACCGCAAAGGCAATGTCGTATCAAATTCGCCAGCACATTCCATTACCTCTTTCTGAAATTGCAGTTGATTGGATTCGAGTAGGGCAGCAAGAAGACAATAATGGGTTTGTAAAACAATTTATTTTATTAGTTGCTATTCCGAACGAAGTGATTGAACGGTACCGGGCTATATTCAAACGCGCCGGTCTTTCATTGCACGCGCTTGAGGTAGAACCTTTAGCGTACGCGCGTTCAGTAATTGGGTCTGACCAAACGCCAGCGCTTATTATTGATATTGGTGCTCGTTCAACCAATATTACCGCCGTTGATCAGGGGTTTGTAAAACTAAATGCGCAAATTGATTACGCGGGAGATTCCCTTACGGAAGCGATAGCGCGCGGATTGGGGGTTGGGTTGCGTCGTGCTGAAGATTTAAAAAAACAAAAGGGACTAGCGGGTGGACATGGGGAATACGAGTTATCCACATTGGAATTACCCTTCATTGATGTTATACTACATGAAGTGGAAAAGGTACGCGCCGAATGTGAGCGCGTGCATGCAGCTAAAATAAATCGTTGCTTGTTGATTGGGGGAGGATCAAATCTGATTGGTATTGAGTCATACGTAGAAAGTAAACTTGGTATTCCCACCAGCACAGGAAACGGACTATTATTTGCTCCCGCGCCAGATCGCTTAGCGGTAGTAGAAAAAGAATTACAGACTCGGTTTGCGCTTGCGGTTGGCCTGGCAATAAAAGGATTTATATAGGGGATATGACTTTTAACCGCTGTCTTTCGGCTTGATAACTTTCAACTTTATAACTTGATAACTAATACATATGCTGAATTACGCTCCCGCAACAGGTGGGCAAAAACAGAAAAGTTCAACCGGAGCCCCGTGGCGACTTTTGGTTATTTCATTAGTGTTACTAATTCTCACTGTTCTCATTACTGTAGGAATGGAATTTGGATATAAGCCATACCTCACCAATCAATTACAACAAGCTGATGCGAGTATTACTTCTCTTTCGCAATCATTACAACAGGGGCAACAAAGTGATGTAATTGGTTTATACTCTCGGCTATATAACATTAACGATTTGTATACAAAGCACATAGTAACTTCTCGTTGGTTTGCGTTTTTTGAAAAAAATATTTTACCAACGGTGCGAGTAACTTCCATGGATGCGGATCTCTTAAAAGAATCGGTAAAAATTGACGCAATTGCTCCCGACATGGACACCATTGTATTGCAGGTAGCAACACTACAACAAGACCCACAAACACAACAAGTAACCCTTACTTCTTCTCAAAAACAAGATCCCAAAGAGGGAACCGGATTTACCTTTAGTCTTCGTGTTGATCTAAAAGATGGATGGCTCACCGGCATTGTATCCTCAACCCACTAATCACTAACCACTAGTCACTCATATAGTATGAACCCATTGAATAAAAGAATTATATTTGTGTTAGGATCATTTGCACTTCTGTTGGGTGCAGTGTTTGTGTATTCTTCATTCATTAAACCGGCGTATACAGATATTGCTTCATTACGTTCAGAGCTATTCGCAAAGCGGGAATTATACGTAAAATATCAAAACTCTATAAATCAACTGAAGTCCATGATACAAGCAGGGCAAGATGTAAACCAAATACGAGATATTGCTCAGCGTATTTTACCGCAAGGGTTGGATGTAAGTCAGGTAGTAGCGCAATTAACCGGATTTGCGCGGCTGAACCGAGTATCGATTATGAGTTTGGGTACTCAAGCACAACCGACTCGCGCGCCGCTAAACGCTGCATTACAAAGTGTAGGAGTGGTGGAAACCGCAGTACATGCGCAAGGAGGGTATAATGATCTTAAGCTTATGTTCGGGCAATTGGAGAATAATTTGCTGGTATTGGACGCTACCCGCATACAGCTAAATCGAATTGCGAACAATGGCGTGCAAGACACCCA
Source organism: bacterium (assembly GCA_021844025.1). GTDB lineage: Bacteria > Patescibacteriota > Minisyncoccia > UBA6257 > JAGOQP01 > JAKBUF01. The sequence goes on from JAKBUF010000019.1 coordinate 3,576, forward strand.
GAAACTGGATGTTACCTACACCATACGGAGTTATTACCAATCTAACTAGAACACAATGTTCAATTTACAATTTTGCAATTTTCAGTGAATTTTTAATTTGATAATTTTAGAATTAGTTATTGTATGAAAATTGGAAATTGATAGTTGAAAATTTAATTACTATTATGGCCATAGTCATTCAAGATGAACAAAAGAAAAATGGAGGATGGTTTGGATTTGGAATCCTGTTTTTGGTGTTGGTGGTTATTGGCATTGCCGCATACTACCTATTTTTTGTGCAGCCAGATTTAATTGATACTACTATTTCTTCGTCGCAACTAAAGGCCATAGACAATTTAAAATCTCTTAATTTTGATTCCACGGGTGTGGTGCAGGAATTTGTAAAAAAGACTAAACAATTTGTTCCCATTCCCTCGTCTCCCAATGTACAGGGGAACAGCGCGCCGTTTGGGGTGCAATGATGAGTCATAAAGTTATCAAGTTTTAAAGTTATAAAGTAGAACTAAGGAAGGAAAAGAGATATGTAGTACGAATATATAAAAAACAGCTGAAATAGCTGTTTTTGACTCCTTGACCCCGTCACTTAACTAGTTAAGTGACGGGGTTGATTTTTATTTTATATTGTGCTATAATGTAACGGTAAGGTCAAGGTTTGATTTTACACCTTGCACATTACAACTTAATAGAAATGGCACATCCATAGCTTCCGAAAGGCAGTACGAAGCGCTCGATGGCCACAGAAAAGGAGTTACTAATGAAACGCACCGAAAAGCAAAAAAACGATCTAATTGACGGTTTAAAATTTGCTGCTCAATTTCTTGCAAATTTATTTAAATTTGCAAAGAAATACAATCTCTCAAATGAGAGATTGTATAACAGTTTAAAAGAAGAAGATTTTGCGGAAAAGATTATAAAGTCTATAACTGATTCCGTAAAAAGTTTTAAATTGAAATTCTTGAAAAAATTGGGAACCGTTTCAGTTTCCAGTGAAGAATTTAAAAAATCTGATTTCTTCACAAATAACGGTCCGGTAAGATTATGGATGTCGGATAATTTCAAAACGTATATTCTTTCAGAAATTTCCGATACCATTCACGCCCGCGACACAACACTCACCAAACTTATTCTGTCTCAGTCAATGACTGATGCGGAAATCCGCGCAGAGATTGGTGAAGATAACATCGCGACTCCCACTGGTTGGGCGCAAGAATTTATGTCGCTCCTTCAAGAACAGTCACGAGGAGAAAAGGGCACACTCCTCAATAGCGGATATGCAAATATTCGTTATGTGAAAACCACTAATGGGGAAGTTTTCGCCGTGAGCGCGTATTGGGGCGCCGATGATCATGGGTGGTCCTTGTACGCGGATGAGCTTGGCGGCGGTCGGTGGGATGGTGGCGGCTGCGTGTTTGCCGGTAGCTGATGTTATTGGCACTTGGTGTCTTTTGTTTTGATACTTAGTGCCTTTGAACCTTATTTTAAACCCTTCGTTTTATTTGAAACGAAGGGTTTTCTTGTATATATTTGTGTATAGAGTTTTTGCTACTGCCTCGGTTACGGCTTAGGCGGAAAAATTCTAAATAGGCATATGTGAGAGTTTTGCCGAGTACGCTTTGCAAAAGGGTGCATATGCATTATTTATAAATCAATACATCAGCTCGTGTGCTATATTGGAGGACTTATATATGTCTCACATACGATACAGCGGTAAGAGTATTCAAACCGCAGTGGTTTTGATGATATGGTACATCATACGAGGTTCGCCGTGAACGCGAATTGGAACGCCGATGATCATGAGTGGAACTTGAACGCGAATGAGCTTGACGACAATCGGTGGAATGATGGCAACTACGTGTTTGCCGAAGCTTATGATTTGTTTACTCCCCCTACGTAAGGGAGTTTTGTTTTCTCTCTTTCTTTTCTATGCCACATTTCCATCCGTATATGATTCTCCCCAATTCAGCGAGAGCGCAAGAAAGTTCGGAATACTTTTGAGTAGCTATACATTTATTCTCCCACGCAAGTTGCAAAAAGAATTTGATTCCTTCAAGTTTAGAAACAGCAAGAATGAGTTTGGGTATTTTCTGCTCACAAGAAAGATAAAGTGAGATAAAAATTAACTCAAGCAAATCAAGAAAATAGCTTTCTATTTTTCCGCCCAGTGTATAGCGATGTGTTTTGGGAAATTGAGCATATAGAGAAAACCAGAGTGCGTACATTACCTTTCCTTTCACAAGCACCGAAGGTGCTGTGGGGGGGGGGATAAAACGTGTTTTTGCATATTTGTTGTATGTTTAACAAAATAATTTCTTTGGAAAATTTATATAGCGCGTGGGAAGATTTTTTACGAGGTAAAAGAAACAAAAAAGATGTACAAATCTTTTCTTTGCGGTTGTCAGATAACATTTTTGCGCTTCACAAAGAACTTGTCAATAAAACCTATACGCATGGTAGCTATGTTTCGTTCAAAATATCAGACCCTAAACCGCGTGATATTCATAAGGCGTCAGTGCGTGATAGATTGTTACATCACGCGGTGTATAGAGTGCTGTATCCATACTTTGATAAAAAGTTCATACATGATTCATTTTCTTGTAGAAACAACAAGGGTACGCACCGTGCTCTACGTCGATTTCAGAAGTATGTATGGATGGTTGGCAAAAATAATACAAAACAGTGTTGGATATTGAAATGTGATATACGTAAATTCTTTGCAAGCATAGACCACAAAATATTACTTTCAATTTTACACAAACATATTTTTGATCAAAATGTTATATGGCTGTGTAATCAGATAATTACCAGTTTTGAGACACCCCATGAAATACACAAAGGTTTGCCTCTAGGGAATCTTACTTCTCAATTATTTGCGAATGTATATTTAAATGAGTTAGACCAATTTATAAAGCATCAACTACGGGTGGATCAGTATATTCGATATGCCGATGATTTTGTTATTTTTTCACAAAATAAAAATGAAATTGAATTTATACGGGCACACATTCACGAATTTTTAGTTACTCGGTTGCGGCTTTTGTTACATCCAGATAAGGTGTTTGCTCGCACTATTGGATCGGGTGTTGATTTTTTGGGGTGGGTGTATTTTTCCGACCACCGGGTATTACGTGGGACAACGAGAAAAAGGATGTTTCGGCGCTTAAAAACACACCATACCTTAGAAACACTAAATTCATATAGGGGATTATTAAGACATGGGAATACACATAGATTACAAAATCTCATCTTACGACACCCGGCGTCATAAGATGAGTGCCGTGTATTTTATACACAGCAATTCATAGATTAATTGTGGGTTTTGGAGTATAATGTTAGTTATAAAGTTTCAAGTTTTAAAGTTATAAAGTGGGTTTTTTGCGGTATTCGCGTATACATTCGTATAATTCGCATTATGTAATATGGATAACAAAACACTTATTGATGCATTAGTTCAGGCACATGCATTACCAGAGGAACAAGGGCAAAAACTCTTACAAGAGGCCTCATTTTCGCAGCGTGCCGTTGAAGATGTATTATTTGAACGTCGCCTGATTCCCGAAGAGACTTTGTTAAAAATAAAAAGTAATCTATTACGGGTGCCATACCAAATGGTTGACCCTGCTTCTATTTCTGATGATTTATTAAAACTCATTCCCGAAGAAACAGTTCGTAACTTTCGAGTGGTTCCATTGGCGTGGCAAAACAACATGTTGGTGGTGGGAATGGTTTCTCCCGACGACACAAAAGCGCAAGACGCGCTGCGGTTTATAGCCAAACAACAAAAGGTGAATTTAGGCATGTATTTAATTTCACTTTCATTGTGGGACGCTATATTGCGTAAGTATTCACCATATCGCAGTGAAGTGGAAAACGCTCTGCGCACTATTTCAAATTTAAATACAAAAAAATACACCTCGGAGATGCGTGCGATTCAATTAGAATCTGGCGCGAAGGGAATGGAAGACGCGCCAATTATTAAAATTGTTGCTTCAACCCTCAAAGAAGCAGTATGGGAAAACAGTTCTGACATTCACATAGAACCGCAACGCAATCGTTTGCGTATCCGGTTTCGATTAGACGGTGACTTAAAAGAAGTTGCGTCTATGCCCATTGAGTTGCATCAGCCAATTGTGTCTCGTATTAAGGTACTTTCCAATTTAAAAATAGATGAGACACGTATTCCACAAGACGGACGATTCCGCACAGTACTTTTGGGGCGCGATATTGATTTTCGAGTAGCTACGTTCCCAACCCCAGCGGGGGAAAAGGTTGCTATTCGGGTACTGGATCCATTGGTGGGTCTAAAAAGTTTGGAAGATTTGGGGCTTTTGGGAAGGAACGAACGACTCATTAAAACCGCAATTCAAAAACCATATGGTATGGTGCTTATCACCGGTCCTACCGGATCAGGAAAAACAACCACCCTATACGCGCTTATGCAGATTCTGAACAATGATGAGGTAAATATTGTAAGCCTAGAAGATCCGGTAGAATATTATATTGATGGACTGAACCAATCGCAGGTGCATCCGGAAATTGGATACGATTTTGCATCGGGACTACGACAGATTTTGCGTCAAGACCCCGATATTATTATGGTGGGAGAAATTCGTGATAACGAAACTGCGGGGCTTGCGGTGCATGCGGCACTCACCGGGCATATTGTGCTTTCTACGTTGCACACCAACAATGCCCTAGGAGTTATTCCTCGTTTGGTGGACATGGGCGTGGAACCGTTCCTTATTCCAGCGTCTTTAAATATTATGATTGCGCAACGATTGGTGCCACGGCTGTGCCAAAAGTGTTTGGTTAAAAAACCGCTTTCTTCTGACCTTGCTGCTATAGTACAACAAGAACTTGCTAAATTACCCGCACAAGACAAACAACTGGTAACGGATCAAAGCACCGTATATGAGAGCAAAGGATGTGATGCGTGTGGAGGAAAGGGAATTGCGGGTCGTATTGCTTTATTTGAGGTATTAGAAATGACCCGCGAATTAGAAAAAGTTATTAGTGAACACATAAACGAATCTGGATTGGTGCAAGAAGCGCAACGGCAACAAATGCTTACCTTGCGCCAGGACGGTATTTTAAAGGCATTGCGGGGATTGGTGTCTATTGAAACTGTATTGCGAGAAACGGAATAGGTTGATATAATCAACAAGTTATCAAGTAGAAAGTTTAAAGTTATAAAGTGTTTTTTTAAGCAATTTATACTTGATAATCTTCATAACTTGAAAACTGATGTTTGTTGTTTTCTTTAAAACTTGATAACTTTATAACTTGAAAACTATTATGTCTGATTATCAAAAGAAATTACAAGAATTATTGCTAGTGTGCGCTCGGCAGAATGCTTCTGACTTACATATCGCGGTAGGAAGGTATCCTACATTGCGTATTGACGGGGCTCTTATTCCGTTAACCAATGAGCATATTTTAACTCCGCAAGATGCGCAGGGGCTTATTATGGAGTTATTAACTCCCGAACAGCAAGCAAAAATACAGGAACAAAGAGAATTAGATTTTTCATATACTTTTGAAGATAAGGCACGATTTCGTGTGAATGTGTACTTTCAACGGGGGTACATGGCGGCGGCTATGCGTTTAATTCCAGCGCAGGTACGCACCATTGAAGAACTACAATTACCACCCGTACTACATGACTTTACCAAACTTTC
>JAKBUF010000004.1 GCA_021844025.1 bacterium
GACCGCTATATCCTTTTTTCACTAAGTATTCTATCTCCTGACGTTCAACGTAGGAGAGATTTGTGGTGTGTATCTGACGCATACTTCTATGCTAGCAGAGTGTCCGTAGATATTCCGGAATTGGCGACAACGCTTAATTTAGCAGCAAAAATATAGAACAAGATCTATCACTGGTTAGTCTGATGTTTCTGAAATGTAGTAAGAAACGATGGGCGACCACAACATAGGAGGCACTTATGCCACGTACAAAAAAATCTGCATTCGCACTAACTTCTGCGTTTATGTTATTTACTGCTTGGGCGGCCGACCTCTTCAAAGAAGTAAAAGAACTCGGAGGTAATGAACAACTGATCTATGATTTCTTTGCAAAAAAATCAAACATTAAAGAACTTGCGCAATCAATCATTGGTTCGGTTGAAAAAGTTGTAAAAAAACTTTTCCCCGGTAACGAGTACTTGAAACTTATCTCGGGTGAGAAAGAAATCATTATTGATGTTTGTGACGGTACCGAACTTCTTTCCGAGGCCACTGATACTTTCGTATCAATTGATCCCGATTTTAGAAATTACGATGCGAATGAAAAAGGTAATACAACCGAAGCAACAAAAGTTGGGGTGTATGAGTTAATTAAAGACTCACAATTTACCGATTTCTTTAATTCTGTCGGTGTGGGTTTAGATAAATTATGCTTTACTCACCATCAGATCAAAAAGTTTGTTAATTCACACCGGAATTGGTTACGGGCTAACGGGTACGCAACGTTCTTTCTCTTTAAATCAGAAGGAAAGTTCTTCGTTTCCAACGTGCACGTCAACGTTGTTGGTACGCTCAGCGTGAGCGTGTACCGACTTGAGCTCGGCCTTCTGTGGAGTGCGCAGGGCCGTCCTCGGGTGGTTATTCCGCAACTGGATATTACTGCCCTTTAGATCTTTTTCTCTTTTTTCTTTATCCCTTTAGTCCTTTGGTACTTTGTACCTTGAGATTAAGGGGATATTTTTATATGCTGTACGTGTAATTCTATATTGCCATGCGATTACGGTTGCAGGGCTAGGGTTATGAAATACTATGCTTGAGAGTTTTGTGGGATACGCCTGCCTGCCGGTAGGCAGGTCTTACAAAAGAGTGGGTATACTATTTCAAACAAAAAATATCCAGTTAGTGCGCTGTGCTAAAGAGCTTCTATGCTCTGCATGAGATTCAATTCCAAGATATTGTCTTATATGAATCAAGGAATGGTGGTGGGGAAGGCACGGTGTATATTTCTTCGTTGCCAACGTGAACGTCAACGACGATGGTACGCTCAACGTGAGCGTGAACCGACTTGAGAACGACAATCTGTGGAATGCGCAGAACCGTCATCGGGTGGTTATTCCGAAACCTGGTATTTCTCCCGTCAGTTTTTGGCGGGAGTTTTCTTTTCTAGTCCTTGTTTCCATCCATATAGTATCCGTCCCATTTCAGCGAGTAATTCTGAAAGTTGGATATACTGTGTTTGAGAAATGCATTTATTTTCCCACGCAAGTTGCAAAAAGAATTTGATTCCTTCAAGTTTAGAAACAGCAAGAATGAGTTTGGGTATTTTCTGCTCACAAGAAAGATAAAGTGAGATAAAAATTAGCTCAAGTAGATCGAGAAAATAACTTTCTATTTTTCCGCCCAAGGTATAGCGATGTGTTTTGGGAAATTGAGCATATAGAGAAAACCAAAGTGCGTACGTTATCTTTCCTTTCACAAGCACCGAAGGTGCTGTGGGGGGGGGGTGAAACGTGTTTTTGCATATTTGTTGTATGTTTGAAAAAATAATTTCTTTGGAAAATCTATATAGTGCGTGGGAAGAGTTCCTGCGTGGCAAACGAAATAAAGCAGATGTGCAGGTATTTTCTTTACGACTCTCTGATGGCATTCTCTCACTTCATAAGGATCTCGTCAATAAATCCTATACCCATGGAGGATATTCTGCCTTCAAAGTTTCCGATCCAAAACCTCGTCAAATCCACAAAGCTCCCGTACGTGATCGGCTTTTACATCATGCGATGTATAGAGTTTTATATCCCTATTTTGATACAAAGTTTATCGCAGATTCTTTTTCCTGTCGGAATGATAAAGGGTCGCATCGTGCGTTATATCGTTTTCAGCACTATGTGCAGATAGTCAGTAAAAATAACACCAAACAGTGTTGGATATTGAAATGCGATATACGGAAGTTTTTTGCAAATATCAACCACGAGGTATTACTCGCCATACTACACAGACATATTACTGATACAAATGTCTTATGGTTGTGTGAACGAATTGTTAGAAGTTTTGAGAGTTCTTCGGGGAAAGGGTTACCATTGGGGAATCTTACCTCACAATTATTTGCAAATGTGTACCTGAATGAACTAGATCAATTTGTAAAACACAAATTACAAGTAAAATACTATATCAGATATGCGGATGATTTTGTGTTGTTTTCTTCTTGTAAAAATGAACTAGAGGGTTATTTGCTAAAGATGAAGAACTTTCTAGAAGAAAACCTAAAAATGTCGCTTCATAAAGATAAAGTTTCTATACAAAGCATTGGATCGGGAGTGGACTTCCTTGGATGGGTACATTTTCCTGATCATCGGATATTGCGAAAAGCAACAAGAAAAAGAATGTTCCGACGTTTACAGATGCATCGTGCCCCAGAGACTCTAAATTCGTATAAGGGATTACTAAAACATGGGAATGCACACAAAATTAAAGAACAAATTGACTCAAACTTTTTATCAAGTTTGTAGTTTTTATTCCCAATGTATTTGTTTTTCAAAGAGTTTTATATAAGTAGCTAGGAGTGGGTGATCGTGCAACTGAGGATCTCTTTGCATAAGATGTTGCACTGATTCATACACATCTTTTACCATGGTTGGGTTTTGCAGTGCTTCCATTGCTAAATCAGGAAGTCCTGTTTGTTCGGTTCCCAGAAATTGCCCCGGTCCACGGAATTTTAAATCCATCTCCGCAAGCTCAAATCCATTTTTTGCAGATATAAGCGCCTTGAGTCGATCAAGAGTTATTTTTGAGTGGCTGTCGGTAAATAAAAAACAGTATGATTGATGCTGTGCCCTACCCACTCGTCCGCGGAATTGATACAACTGTGAAAGCCCAAAATGTTCAGATCCTTCAATAATCATGAGTGTGGCGTTGGGCACATCTACCCCCACTTCAATCACTGAAGTGGCAACTAGAATGTCTAGTTCATGATCTTTAAATTTTTTCATTACCGTGTTTTTTTCTATTGCCTTTAGTTGCCCATGCAACATACCAACTCGTAACTGGGGAAATACAGTTTTTGATAATTTTTTATACTCATCTTCAACATTTTTAACATCTAGTTGTGCAAGTTGCCGCGGGGTGAGTTTTTGTTCCGGATCTGCGGGTTGAATGCGTGGGCAAATTACAAATACTTGTCGTCCTTCTTTTATCTGTGAGCGCACAAATGCGTATGCGGTTGCTCGGTGTTGTGCGGGGACAATACGGGTGTCTATTTTTTTACGATTTTTAGGTAATTCGTTAATGGTGGAAAGTTCTAAATCTCCCAGTAGGGTGAGTGCGAGCGTGCGGGGAATAGGAGTGGCACTCATGCTGAGTAAATGTGGACTGTAGTTCCGATGCGAACGATGCAAATTAGATTCGAATAACACGAACGAAGAGTTTAAAATTCGTTTTGCTTTTAGATATTTTTGTTGGAAATCAATAAGAAGCCCAAGCTTTAAATTTTTTGATTTTAGATACCTCATGGTTTGCGCATAATCTTCTTTCGTGAAAAATGGTTTTGCTTTAACTTCGATAAGTATTTTCCCATCTATAATAAAATCAGCAAAGTTTGATTTTCTTCCACCCACCTCTATAGCGGATTCTCTTTCATACGGAATCTTTTTTTCTTTTAGTTGTTGTTCTAATTCATCTGCATATTGACGTTCTCGTGCAAATCGCCCTAATTTATCTTGTACGTTAAAGAAAATACCCTGCAATGTATAAGACAATTCCTTTTCTACAATTTTTTCATCATCCGTATTTTGTTCGCCAAATTCGAGTAAATTCGCATTGTTTGCATCGAATAATAAAGCTCTCTGGGCTACGCCGAATCGATGTTGTTCGTCAATAATAACCAACCCTACTTCATTAAATGAAATATTTTTTTGTATAACCGCGTGAGTTCCAATGATGATTTTTATTTTCCCCGAAGCAATGTACGCACGCAATTCTTTTTTGGTAATTTCTCGTTCCAACCCTTTTCCTAAAAACAACACGGTACGCGATGCGGTTAGTAGCCCCACCCCACCTTCAAACTCCTCAAAAAAATTGGTGAATGTGTGATAGTGCTGTTGTGCCAAAACTTCAGTTGGGGCCATAAATACTGCTTGTTTACCGTGTGACGCAGTTACTAATGCTGCTAGTGCTGCCACCACGGTTTTTCCTGACCCTACATCTCCTTGTAGTAATCGATGTGTGGCATGTGGTAGGGCAATATCTTGTAATATGTCTTGCAACGCGTGTTGTTGCCCCTCGGTTAGTTCAAATGGTATATAGGAAAGATATTTCGATATTTGTTTGGAGGTGTGGGGGAGTGCATATGATACACGACGAGTAATTTCGTTTTTTTGATTTGTTTTTATAAGTTGAAGTAAAAATAAATCTTGATACATAAATCGTTTCCGTGCCTGTTGTGTTTGCAATAATGATTCGGGTTTGTGCATTTGTACAAACGCCTCAGCAAGTATGGGGAATGTATGCTGCTGCATGATGCTCTCGGGAAGAAACTCCTTAGATGTTTTGGCAATGGGTAGTACTTTTTCCATAACAAATCGGATTCCCTTAGAGGTAATTCCTTTTGTTTCTGAATATATAGGAACTAACCTACCGGTGTGTCGAGGAATATATGAATCTCTTGAAATAATCTCAAATTCGGGAGACTGAAATTGAGCGCGTTTACCCGTAAATGAAACCTTGCCTGCAATGTTAATTGCAAGGCCTTCTTTTAATTGATTCAGTAAAAATCGTTGATTAAACCACACCGCTTCTGCTTTCCCGCTCTCATCAACAATACGAGCGGTAATAACTAGATATTTTTTCCATTTAGTTTTTGATACGGAGAGTTTTTCAATGGTGCCGTGTATGGTGGCAATTTCATTTGGCTGTAGTTGCGCAATTGGTTTTATAGCAGAAAAATCTTGGTATCGAAATGGAAAATAATATAAAAGATCTTTTACGGTTTTTAGTTGTAATTTTTCAAGTTTAGCGGCAAATAGAGGTCCAATGCCTTTTATATGTGTGAGTGGAGTTGATAAAGATGCCAAGTCCATATATTACAGTATAGCATATGAAAGGGTTGATTTTGTTTGGGGTTAGTATATATACTGCAATCAGCAACTAATCCAATTACTAATACTAACCGAAGGAGTTATTATGGCTGCTCTAATAATATACGGAGACCCAGACTTTTTTCTCCCAACTATTCTTATGGGAGGATATATAACCGATGCGGCGCAGGACGATCCTGTGCGTAGAAAAGTTTTCATCCCCCCTGCCTTTCAAATGTTTATGGATCGGCATGGGAGTGGGCAATCGGGTATGTTCGGTCCGGGTTCTCGTAAGGGAAGGGTGAACATTATTAAGGGGCAGGAATTTGTTCAAACCCTCCATAATTCACTTGTGTCAAATTTTTAAGGGTATGCCGCTTCGTGCGGCTACTTTTTTTATTTATTTTAATGTATACTTACGGTATGGAAAATAAAGATACCCAGGTAAAACTAGATGAGAATCAAGAAGCTAGTAGCTTGTTTTCGTGGAGTATTCCCAGTCACGAACACCAAGAGCGTAGCTTTGGTTTTTTTGTTTGGATTATTTCAGTGATGGTTATTTTGCTTTTGTTTTCTGTTTGGCAAAAAAACTTTCTTTTTGGGATCTTTATTCTCATGGCATCGGGGACTGTTCTCTTTTTGTCTTTACAGCATCCCGAAACACATGAATTTGCTCTCACGGATAAATTTATTGTATTTGGTAATTATCAAGACACTCATACCTATAGCGAATTTTCTCATTTTGATGTGCAGGAGTTTTCTGATATTGATACAGAGATATTCCTTGCGTTTAAAGATAAGAAGCGTGCCCCCATTCATATGCGTATTTATCGGGGAGATGAACAAAAAATTGTTGCTATTTTAAAGGAGAAGAAATTAGTAGAAAAAGAAATTGATGTTTCATTGTTTGAATCTATCTCTAAATTGTTGGGGGTATAGATTCATTGCAATACTCTACGTTTTTTGGTATGGTTTTTTTACCCCGTATTCAGACAACGTAATTCATTTTTAAGAGCACCCGTTGTTCAACGGACCCCGAAGGATACTTCGTATCCAACGGGGTAAGGTAGGACGACAAGATTGTTTATCCCGTCTAAATGCGCCCATCGTTCAATGGATAGGACGCGGGATTGCGGATCCCGTAATCGAGGTTCGACTCCTCGTGGGCGCACCAGAATCTGACTTTTTGATTTTTTTGACGCCATTTCGTGGGCGGCTCGCAGAGCCGCCCATTGATTTTGCCCCGACGAATCAAGGCCGCTCGGCCCGGATGATCTCATCTCGTATCTCATCGTATAAGACCAACTGGTTCGGCCGGGACATGAACATCCTACACAAATCATTGAGTTGATCTCGCATCGGGATTACTGATCCCTTAAAACGGATCGTGCCGTCGGAATATGTCGCCAGGCCATTGATCTCCATCTCCTGCTTAAGTTGTTGGACTATCAAGTTGCAAGGTGTGTGTTCAGCAATTCGTTTCTGGCTTTTTACACCATTGTCGTGCAACTCAGCGATTTCCTGACGGAGCGTTTTTATTTCGGATATAAGCAGGCGCAAAAGAATTTCGATCGGGATTTCTCTGATCGAAAAACAATAAACTATTTTGATACTTACAATGGAATATCGGGTTGTCATTTTCATAGTCATTTTTTCTAACACCTAAACGAAACGAGCTCGTAACCCAACTATCAAAATCGATAGTGGATTACGAGCTCGTGGGCAAGGAATACCGTTCAGGTCGCCCCGTGAGGCGAAGTTATTTAGTTGTTGAATTTATTATAGCACTTTTTAGCAAACCTACCCAAAATCACTGACTTTTCCACAGGGCAGTTGACATATAGGATATAGGGGTATATCCTATACTGTAAGGACTGTAAGGTCGATGCCAAATTAAGTAATTCCACAAATATGGTAAATCAAGAACTAAAAAACAAAGCTTTGCATCGTGCGAAAATCATTCGTGGTCAGATGGACGGCCTAATTAAGGCCATCGAGGCAGAGGTATACTGCCCTGATTTATTGGGACAGTCTCTTTCAATTCAAAGGTCGCTCAAAAGCCTTGATGCTTTTCTCCTTGAGAATCATTTGCGCACGCATGTAAAAGATCAGATGCAGAAAAAGGAGGATACAGAAAAAGCAGTCAAGGAGTTGATCAGGGTTTATACTCTATCCAATAAGTAATTAATTATAATTAAAAATTAAAATGAGTATGAAAAAAATAATTTTAGGTCTCTTTATTTTTGGTGCTTTCAGTCTGGCAGGAGTCGCATCTGCGCAGGTCGGCATGATGGGCGGATATTGGCAGGGTGGAAGTCAGGCACAGCCAGTGCAGAGCGGAGAATTGAATAGCGTTTTGCAGAACATCTACTCGAGCCAAAATGTTTCAAGTCAGGCTCAAGTTGACTGCAGCAAAGTAACCGATGACCAGTTCGACAAACTCGGAGACGCCTACATGGGTGTTATGTTGCCTAATCAACAACAGCACGAGGCAATGGACAACATGATGGGCGGCGAAGGATCGGCCAGCTTAAAACAAGCGCACATCAATATGGGGCGGTCGTATCTCGGCTGTTGGTCAAATTACAATTCCGGACCGGTTATGATGGGTGGGTACGGAATGATGAACGGGTACAACGGTGCTTATGGTAATTATTATCCAAGCGGAATGATGGGTGGGTACGGATCAGGCTGGAACATGATGGGTAATTGGGGCTTTGGCGGCTGGGTTACAACCGTTCTCATTTGGGCACTTCTTATTCTCGGCATTGTTGTGGCTGTGAAGTGGCTTCGGAAAAAATAATGCAAAAAATTAATAATTTAATTTGATAAAAATATGGACAAACTTTCACTAAAATCATACGGCTGGAAATGTGTTCTTGGTCTTGAAGTCTTGTATGTCATCTGCCTGGGATATGGCGCTGTTCTTTCGGAAAGCGCAAAGCAATTGCACAGCGCTTTATTTGGAGTGCTGATTCCCGGATTTAACTGGGGAATAGGAAGCATTGTTTGGGGCGCAGTCTACTTGTTCGTTCTGGCTTGGATATTTGCCTGGTACTACGTCTGGATGCATAACTCAAGCATAATCAGAAAATAAGAATATGACTAACATAATATTAGTAATCATCTTGCTCGGCGGTTGTTTCCTTATGCACTATTTCATGATGCGAAAAGGAGGCCACTCCGGCCGTAGCGAGTCAGATGGTGAGAACAAAAAGCCGGAAGCCGACAGCCAGAACAAGCATTCTGATCATTCCGGTCATGGTTGTTGCCACTAAATAAATCCATGTTCCAATCATTCTTCAACAAATTCAAAAAAGATCCGGCCAAGAAGCCACCTCGAGATCCAGTTTGTGGCATGCAAGCAAGCGAGGGCATCACTTTATCCTATAAGGGACAAATGTATTCTTTTTGCTCGGATCATTGCCGAAGTGAATTTGAGAAAAATCCGGAAAGCTATATCAAGAAATAATCATGACAAACACCGCGGCAAAACCAGTTTTGTATGGGGTACTCGCAAGCGCGATTCTGCTTGGTGTGTACTTTGCGGTGCTCACGCTTGTATCCGGGTGGGGCTTTACTCTGGAGCAATTCGGCAATTATTGGTATTTCATAACAAGCTTGGCGGCGGGCTTCGGAATTCAGATTGGTTTGTATCAGTACCTCAAAGCCTTAGTTCATGGAGGCCAAGGCATGGGCAAGGTGGTTGGTGTGTCAGGAACAACTTCCACGGCTTCTATGATCTCCTGCTGTGCGCACTATCTCGTAAATCTGGTTCCCATTCTTGGGGTCACCGGGCTCGCCACGTTTGTAGCTCAATATCAGATCAAGATCTTCTGGGTCGGCCTTGCTTTTAATATTTTCGGCATTCTCTTTATCAGCAACAAAATCACCAAATTCAAAAAACACATATGAAAAAAGTAGTCATTACAATTTTATCAATAGCTGCCTTTGTTGCTGGGTTTATAATCATTTATCAAAGCCGCCCTGCAGTGCAGACTCCGGCATCTAATGAAAGTCAGCAGTCAGGCAATTCCCAAAAATGGGAAACGAAAACCGATGATCAAGCAAGCGTCAATGTAGTGATCACCCCGCTTGATCTGTCAGAGCAGTCTTCGGAATGGAAATTTGATGTCGGCATGAACACACATTCAGTCGAGTTGGATCAAGATATGACGAAGTCTACCGTACTTATCGATGACCAAGGCAAAGAGTACACGCCGACAAAATGGGACGGACCTGTCGGTGGCCATCACAGAGAAGGCACACTGAGTTTTGCGCCCATCACACCCTATCCGCAGCATTTGACCATGAAAATAAAAGGTATAGGCGGAGTAGATCGATCGTTTTCGTGGACGCTAAACGAATAATATGCAATACATTTGGCTAATTTGGAGCTTAATATTGATTGTAATCTGGCTGGTCATTTACTGGTCTCTTAGTTCGAATAAGGAGAAAAAAGAGATGCTCGTGGTAAGTTTGTGGACGTCACTTCTAGGATTGACTGAACCCTTGTTCGTACCGGTATATTGGTCGCCGCCGTCATTATTTAATTTGGCTTTGCGGACCGGTTTTGATATTGAAAGTTTAATATTTTCTTTTGGCATAGGTGGCATTGCTATTATTTTGTATCAGAGAATTTTTCGAGGCCATGAAACGAGAATGACTGCCAGAGAACATAACTCATCCCGGCATAAATTTCATACATGGGCGCTTCTATCCGCACCCGCAATTCTCATCATTCTCTTGACTGTTACCAATCTGAATCCTCTACACTCTTCGATCATTGCCATGATTATAGGAGGATTGACCACTTGGTATTGTCGGCCGGATTTAAAGAAAAAAATGATCACGAGTGCTTTTCTTTTTCTAGCCCTTTATTTTGTGTACTTCTTGACCCTTATCGCCATATCGCCGGGCTATGTCGAGAAGGTTTGGAATCTTAAGGCAATCTCAGGAATTCTGATTATAGGAATACCGCTTGAAGAACTGCTATTTGCCTTAAGCTTCGGATTCATCTGGTCAAGTATCTACGAACATCTTACTTGGAATAAATTAAAATTAATGAAACAAGAATAAATTTATGGATCACGAAAATCACAATCACAATCACGATTCGATGCAGGAAAAAATAATCTATACCTGCCCTATGCATCCGGAAGTTCGGAAAACCGAACCGGGCAAATGTCCGGGCTGTGGCATGGATTTGATTCCGGAGAAGAAATCAGCCATCCGTGATGAACGCGATATGCAAAAAATGAGCCATATGGATCATGAGGTAGCAATGACAAGTCCGCAGATGGCAAAGAAGATGGAAAGAGACATGCGTCGCAGATTTTTTGTGTCATTTATTCTTTCAATCCCAATATTTTTGCTTTCGCCGGTTGGAGCAAACTTTTTAGGCATTAATCTTACAAGTCCGGAAATAACAAACTGGCTACTTCTTGTGCTAACCACTCCAATTGTATTCTGGACGGGTTCTATTTTTATTACGGGCACATACTATTCGCTCAAGGCTAAGAAGCTCAATATGGCCGTGCTTATCGCCACTGGCGTATTGGCAGCCTATCTTTTTAGTGTACTGCTTACAGTTGTTCGTCCTGGATCGGAAACTTTTTACGAAGCAGCGGCGCTCCTCGTGACGTTTGTTTTGTTTGGCCATTGGATGGAGATGCGATCTCGCCGGGGCACATCAGATGCGCTTCGGGCATTATTTGATCTTGTCCCGCCTCAGGCAAGAGTGATTCGAGACGGCAAAGAAATAACTATCCCCAGTGCTGAAATTATTCACGACGACATCGTTGTTCTCCGGCCGGGTGATAAGGTGCCAGTCGATGGAGAAATTATCGAGGGCGAAACTTCTATAGATGAATCGTTGGTAACTGGGGAATCAATGCCGGTGACTAAAACTGTTGGCGGAAAAGTTGTTGGCGGCTCAGTGAATCAGACAGGAATAGTAAAATTCAAGGCTACGCAGGTTGGATCGGAAACAGTGCTTGCGCAGATCATCAAGATGGTTGAGACAGCACAAAATTCTAAGGCTCCTGGGCAGCGCCTTGCTGATAGAGCTGCTGGGTGGCTTGTTGTCGTCGCCATCGGATCTGGACTCGCGGCATTTCTCGGCTGGTATTTTGGAGCCGGAGTAGGACTTTTAACCGCACTCACGTTTGCGGTTTCAACCGTCGTGATTGCCTGTCCGGATGCTCTGGGATTGGCCACGCCGGCGGCTGTAGCTGTAGGGACTGGTATTGGCGCAAAGCACGGCATTCTTATAAAAGATGCCGCAACGCTTGAAAATACCTCGCGATTAAATGCTATTGTACTCGATAAAACTGGGACGCTTACCGAGGGAAAACCGAAGGTTACTGATGTGGTTACTTTCAACGGCTTCAGCGAACAGGAGGTTCTGCTTTATGAAGCCAGTGTTGAATCTGGTTCTAATCACCCCCTCGCAAAGGCAATTATGGAAGAAGCGGAGAAACGTAGAGCTACGCCGCTTGAATCAATCGAAAAATTTGAATCCATCGCCGGTCATGGACTCAAAGCGATAATCAGAGGAAAAGAGGTGTTTACCGGTAAAGAGAAACTTCTTACTGATAAAGGAATCTCTGTCAGTGTGGGACGATCTATTCTCGACCAATTGGCAGCCGAAGGAAAAACTCTGAGTTTGCTTGCTGTGGACGGAAAACTTGCAGGTGTTATTGCGGCTGCCGATATGATCAAACCAAGTGCCAAAAAAGCAATATCCGCGCTTCAGGGACTCGGCTTAGAAGTCGCCATGATAACCGGCGATAATAAGAAAGTAGCAGAAGCTGTCGGGAATGAGCTTGGTATTGATAGAGTTTTCGCTGAGGTGCTTCCGGAAGATAAAGCCAAGTATGTAAGAAAACTTCAAGACGAAAAGAAATTTGTCGCTATGGTTGGTGACGGTATAAACGATGCACCAGCACTAGCACAGTCAGATATTGGTATCGCTATTGGTGCCGGTACGGACGTCGCTATTGAGACTGGAAACATTGTCCTTATGAAATCCGATCCGTACGACATTGTGTCCGCGATTCGCTTGAGCAAGGCAACTGTCGTAAAGATGAAACAAAATCTTTTCTGGGCTGCTATTTACAACCTGCTCTCTATTCCAGTGGCAGCCGGTGTATTTTACACAAGTTTTGGCTGGTCGCTTCGTCCAGAAATTGCAGCGCTCCTGATGTCCGCCTCATCAATCATTGTTGCAACAAACGCCGTCCTCCTTAAAAGAATCGAATCAAAATTAGCCGCTTAACATTAATAATTTATGGAATCATCATATGGAATGTGGGGATTGGTAATATTGAACACGGCAATCTTTCTCATCTTTGCCTTCAGCTTTACCCATCCCAAAACTAAACGCGAATGGAGATCCCTCGGAGCCTTTTCGGCTTTTATGGTCGCCCTCTTTACAGAGATGTATGGATTCCCACTCACGATTTATTTCTTGTATCCACTGATCTCAAAACTTCTGCCCGGGACTGATTTTCTAAACCACAATTCCGGACATTTGCTCGAGGACTTCTTTGGCTGGGGCGGCGATCCACATTTTGGACCCTTTCATATTGCGAGCTATATCCTGATATTTTATGGTTTTGTTTTGCTCGCCAATTCTTGGAGAGTTCTGTATAAAGCTCAGCAAGAACATGTGCTTGCTACCTCGGGGCCCTATGCGCGAATCCGTCATCCGCAATACATCGGATTTATAATCATCATGCTCGGGTTCCTTTTACAGTGGCCGACAATCCTGACTGTATTAATGTTCCCGATCCTTGTTTGGATGTATACACGCCTTGCTAAAAGCGAAGAAAGAGAAGCCAAGAAAGAATTCGGTGAAATCTGGGATGAATACGCAAGTAAAACCCCTGCATTTATTCCTCGACTTGCTAGTCAAAAAATGGTATCCTCTGAATAAGCATTATGAAACGATTTCTTCCAATACTTATTATATTGAGTTTCATCGGAATAGCCGCTTTTGGCGCATCGTTTTTTGATATGGGCATGGGTCATTCAGGTGGTTGTGTCGCTACGGCTATAGACGGAAGAGCATGTCCGACTGATATTATGGGAATTGCGGTGCATCACGTGTCGGCATTGCAGACTCTTTTGACGGCGGTACCACCGAGCTCCGGGTGGATTTTATTACTCGCATCTCTGATCCTTGCTTCTGTTGGAATATTTCTACTCTACAAAGATTTACTGCTTCCAAAACTAGAACTTCTGCCCCAACGTCTGAGGGACCTGTCTTTTAATCATTTACGTAGTCAGCAAAAAATTATCTCTTGGCTCTCTCTCTTTGAGCTTAGCCCTGCGATCAACTAACAGCACGCTTTAAGGCAAAGCCTTATTTCGTGCTGTCTGAATATCCTTAGTCGAAGGATATTTTTGTTATTGACTAAAATAGATTAAACGAAATCTATGAGAAAAATTATATGGAAACACTCGTAGGAACATCACTTATAGCAGCATTCACAGCCGGAGTGGCGGCACTCTTTGCGCCGTGCTGCATTACCGTGCTGCTTCCGTCCTATCTCGGAAATATCTTCAGAGAAAAATACAAAATATTCTTTATGACTTTTGTGTTTTTCTTGGGGGTAGCGACAGTCTTTCTGCCGATTGGCTTAGGAATGTCCTTTCTGGCGCAGCTCTTTAGCCGATACCACAACATCATTTTTACGATTGGAGGCATATTCCTCATCGTGCTCGGTGTATCGATGTTATTCGGTAAAAAGTTCGTCACTCCGGCATCAGTGCGGAACGATTTAAGGAAACATGTAGGCTCAATCTACGTTCTCGGCATTTTCTCGGCGATTGCAACTACCTGCTGTGCACCGGTATTGGCCGGAGTTCTGACGCTCTCGGTTGCAAGCGGCACTATCCTGTGGGGCGCACTGTACACTTTGGCCTATGTGGTCGGCATGACTTTGCCACTTTTTATCATTGCTGCCTTCCTCGATAAGGTGAATCTCACTGAAAAATTCACTGGTGCAAAGAAAATGGTTGCAATGAGAATTGGCGGTTGGAAATGGAGAATCACGGTATCAGAGCTTGTCTCAAGCTTGATCTTCATCTTGATGGGAGGATACATAACTTATCTGGCTTTCGTGAACAAATTGTCGATGCGTTCCGATTACCAGCTGGAGATGAATCTCTACAATGCAAAATTCCTGAATGCCATCAAGGGCCTTATGGGACTCATCCCTGAATATATCTGGGCGTTCCTGTTCATTGGGATAGTCGCCTGGATATCGTATGTGTTTATTAAACAGTATAAGAATCAAAATCATGAGCAAAAATAATTACAACAAAAAAACGCCTTGGCTCACGATCACAATAATCGTGGTCGTAGTTCTGGGCTTGGGATACTGGATAGTCAAAAGTTCGCCTAATGGTGCGAATCAAACCGCAGCGACCGACAACATGCATGGATCGCCAGGCGCACCCAATACTGCACAGTTGAATGCTTTGGTTGACAAAGCGCTTCCGGACATCCAGCTTACAGATAAAGACGGCAAAACATTCACCAATGCCGACTTGAAGGGTAAATACACCGTTCTGTTCTTCAATGAAGGCCTTATGTGCTATCCGGCCTGCTGGAATCAGATGGCATCATTCGGCAGTGATCAGAGGTTTAACAGTGACCAAATTCAGGCAATATCGGTTGTGACTGACTCTGCGAGAGACTGGCAAATGGCGATCGCTAAGATGCCGGAACTCGCAAAAGCAACCACAATGTTTGATTCGGGAGCCAATGCTTCTCGACAGCTTGGGATGCTGACCACAAACTCTTCGATGCATCGCGGCTCACTCCCCGGTCATACATATGTCGTGGTCGATAAAGACGGGGTTGTGAAGTATGTGTTTGATGATCCGAATATGGCGATCGCGAACGATATGCTTTACAACAAAATTCAGGAATTAAGCAAACAATAATTATGGACAAGAAACCGACAATGGAAGAGCTGATTGAGAAAGTTAATAAGCTCAAAGCTACCGGCGAACTCGATCTTTCGATGGAGGAAGACTTGAGCATTGCTGTCATGAACCTAATCAGTCTTGAGGAACACTTCTATTTTACTGCCGAAAAGACCGGCAAAAACGATTACTTCGATCTGTTGAACCAGACGCGCGAGATCAGAAAACAGCTTCTGGCCAAGATGATCGATAAGCACGAAGGCGAAACGTGGTGTATCACGAAGCACCTTCTGGCCGCTACCATGCGCTTGATTGAGGTCGGCACGAAGCTTCACTCATCAGGAAAAAAAGATGAGGCATTGGATACATTCAAAAAAGCATATGAAGTTTATTCGCTCTTTTGGGCATTACGGCTCAAATTGATTGATGTCTCCGGTGTGAAAAAGATTGGTGATAATCAGATAAATATTCACGATAAATCAAAAGGTGAAAAACTGATGACCAAAGAGGACCTAATTAGCAAATTAGTCGATTGCTGTAAGGAATAATAAAACCAAATAAATTAAACATGGAAAACGAACCAGAATATGAAATACAGGAAGAGCCGACTCCTGAAGAACCGAAGAAAACCGATAATAAATATATGCTTCCGATTGCGATTGTAATCGCCGGAGTCATGGTTGCTGGGGCTGTAGTTTATTCCTTCGGAAAAAGTGCGTTGCAAACGGGTGCCGTTAAGAATGCTTCGCAAACTGGTCAAGCAACCCTGGTAGATGGTGGAAAAATTCTGCCTCTGGAAACGGAAAAGAAAATGCTTGTTACGCTCACGACTAACGGCACAATTGACACGAGTAAGCTTTCCCAAGTGACAGAACTCAATTTGCTCTGGGCGTATGGCTTAGCCAATAAGAATCAGGTCTTAGAGAACGGGCCTATTATGGACGCTCGCTATGGCGGACCGACAAACATGGCATCAGTTGGCGGCTGGACTGTTACTACCGGGTCAGTAATGGATCATTACGACAAGCACGCTTTAGCCACTCTGACGCCTGACCAGCAGACACTTGTTGAAAAAATTGCTAAAGGAATTTATAGACCATGTTGCAATAACTCCACTTACTTCCCGGATTGCAATCACGGCATGGCCATGCTCGGACTTCTTGAATATCTGGCATCAACCGGAGCGACAGAAGATCAGATGTGGAACGCCGCTATAACGGCCAATATGAGCTGGTTTCCGGATCAATACCAGACAATTGCCCAATACCTTAAGATAAAAGGTACCGATATGAAAACCGTAACTCCGCAAATGCTTCTTGGCGCAGACTATTCAAGCGGTTCAGGTTTTGCAAGAATTGCAGCACAAGTTCCTCAAAATCAGCAGCAAAGAAGCAGCGGTGGCGGATGCGGTGTCGATTCAGGCGGAGCCTCGGCCGCACCCCAAAAACAGCAAGGTAGCGGATGCGGAATATAGATTTAAACCACCGGCATACACCGGTGGTTTTACTTGTCCCCCTTCGAGAGGAAAACTCTGGGCTTTCAGCCCACGACTTCCAGTATGGATTCTCCGTATATAACAGTGCTAGAATATGCACATGGCACCGCAATATCGTCGTACGTCTCACACCCTATACGACAATAAATATCATATCGTTTGGATTACCAAATATCGTAAAAAGATATTGGTAGACGATATTGCGGTGAGACTGCGTGATATCATACGTCAGATATGTGCCCAGGAGAAGATAGATATTCTCAAGGGCGCCATTGGTCCTGACCATGTGCATATCTTGCTTGATATCCCACCCTATATTGCCGTGAGTAGAATTGTGCAACATCTGAAAGGAGAATCCTCCCGTAAGTTACAAATGGAATTTCCCAAACTCGGCAAGGTCTTCTGGGGACAACACCTCTGGCAGATAGGTTATTTTTGTGTGACTACCGGAACCATTACCGAACAAACTATCAAACAGTATATTGCCGAACAAGGTAAAAAAGAAGAAGAGGAAGATAAAACCTTCATTCTCTTAAGTTGACTTACAGTCAATGAAACAGTCCCGATACATCGGGACTGTTTCTCATACTCCGCACTTTCAGTGCGGAGTGGTTGATTTCAGGCTGATTTCTGTCTACGACAAATCCTGCCACTTTTGACGGGCGAATTTTATGAAGGTATAATGACATTACTTTATGGATAATAAAAATTGCGAGATACAATTTCAAAAAATTTCAACCGGCAACGGATATCAGAATGATCTGATTGCTACAGTTAATAACCGGTTGGAGATCACTGTAGTTGAGATTTGTAAATTACAAAAGGCCATTTCTAAGCTTGAATCCACGATTATTTCCCTCGACGAGAAAAACGGAAAACTTCAGAGACGCATATTCTGGCTTACCGTAATCGGCGCGATATTTGCAGGTACTCAAATTGTACAAGTTGTAGATATTTTAATCAGGTGGATCAAATAATATGAGTAAGCCGATAGAGAAATTATTTACTATTGAAGAAGTTGCGGAAATTTTACGCGTCAGTACCAGATCGGTAACTCGGTATATTGAATCAGGAAAGCTTAAAGCCTCAAAGATTGGAATGTGGCGGATTAAGCAATCAGATCTTGATTCATTTCTTGAAAAGACAAGCAATATAAAACGAAAAAAGAAATAGTTTATGTCTCATTTCATTACATCATTACTCCCAACGTTTCAACATCTCGGTGTATTCGGCTATTGGCTGGTCTTGCTTATAGCACTTGTCGAATCGCTGGCATTTGTCGGTTCAGTCGTTCCTGGTGCGACATTTGTAGTTTTAGCCGGTTTTTTGTCTGCCCAAGGATATCTTGATCTTGGCGATTTGATATGGTTTGCAGCTATAGGCGCCATACTTGGCGACGGGATAAGCTATTGGCTTGGCACGAAAGGGACAAGATTTTTTAAAGAAGAAAGCAGATGGCTAAAGCGCGCACATCTGGAAAAAGGAGAACAATTTTTCAAAAAGCACGGTGGCAAGGGTGTTTTCTTTGGCAGGTTCATCGGACCGCTTCGGCCGATCATCCCGTTCATTGCCGGTATTTCCAAGATGAACAAATGGCAATTTTTCCTTTGGAATGTCGCTAGTGCTTTTCTCTGGGCGATCTTACATCTCTTACTCGGTTATTTCTTTGGCGGTGCGTTAAACGTCATTGAGGCGTGGTCGACGAGAACTGGCATTTTTATCGGCGCGGTTGTTGTCATGGTCATCCTTATAAGATTGATCGTCAAATACTCCCGTCCGTTTTTCACTTTTTTGAAATCAATTTCAATTTCTATAAAAGATGCGATCGTTGCCAATCCTGATATCCAGAAATTCGTCCGCAAGCATCCGACATTCTTCGGCTTTCTTAAGAAACGGCTGGATACCAGTAAGTTCTCCGGCTTGCCCCTCACGCTTTTACTTATCGCTTTTGTATACATTCTTTCGGTCTTTGTCGGCACAATTCAGGACGTCGTCACGGCCGAACCGTTAGTCGCGGCTGATATAAGAGTTGCAAATTTGCTTTATGTTTTTCGTGACGCCGAACTCATTAAAGTTTTCTTATGGATCACCTTGCTTGCCAAATGGCAGATGGTTGTCAGCTTTGCAATCATTACATCTGTTCTTTTGTGGTTCTGGAGGAAGCGATCATATATCCTGCCGTTCTTGGTCACTATCAACGGTTCATATCTTTTTTATACCTTAAGCAAAATCATTATCCATCGCCCTCGGCCGGAGATTGCATATTACCTTGAGAGCGGATATTCTTTTCCGAGCGGTCACGCGACAATGGCGGTTGCCCTTTATGGTTTTCTCATTTACATCCTATTTTGGGAGCTCAAACATTGGAAAACTAAAGCCAATATTTTATTCGCAGGGCTCACGATTATTTTGGGAGTCGGATTGAGTCGTCTTTATCTCGGTGTTCACTATTTAAGCGATGTCTGGGGCGGTTATCTTTTGGGTGCCTTATGGCTCATAATCGGCATAAGCATTGCCGAATGGCTAAAGCGCCGTCGTCCAGTCGAGACTGTTACGATATCTCGCCCACTAAAGACAGTGTCCGTGATCCTGCCCATCCTAGGCATCATTTTTTATGTTGGCTTTGCCTTGCAATATAATCCGCCTCTGAATACAAAAATTACTGCGCCAGCAACTATTGTCGAGAGCAACATTCAGAATCTTTTTCAGGATAATAATCTACCCAAGTTCACCGAAACTCTGATTGGTGACAATCAAGAACCGATTAGTTTGGTTGTGGTTGCCCGAAACGATCAGGAGTTTGTTAGTGATATGCAGAACACCGGCTGGACGCTGGCCAGTCAGCCGGATGTCGGTTCAATGTTAAATCTCGCTAAGACAGCCCTGTTAAATCAGAACTATCCTACAGCACCGATGACTCCATCTTTCTGGAATGCAAAAGTCCATGATTTCGGCTTTGAAAAGCCTACGGAAGAGCAAAGCGTCCGGCGACGTCATCATGCCCGATTCTGGAAGACAAATGTTGAAATGCCGGACGGCCAGCATGTTTATGTCGGGACCGTCAGTTTAGATACCGGTATCAAGTGGCTGATCACGCACAAGATTGCGCCTGATATTGATAGCGAGAGAGAACTGCTATTCACTGACCTTGGAAAAGCTGGCTTGATTACAAGTTTTCAAAAAATCCAGTCGGTTACTTCTGTCCTCGGACAAAATTTCACCGGCGATCAGTTTTTTACGGACGGCAAACTATATATAATCAATTTGAAATAACCCTGTGACATTCATCGATTACATTTTTATTTTCGGCGCAAAATATCTTTTTATATTGGCCGGCATTATTGCATTGATCTGGTTTTGGAAACTGCCGAAAGAAAAGAAAAAAGAAGCAGTTATCTTTGGCATAATCGCTTTGCCAATAATCTACATTGTTTCAAAAATCGGCGCTTGGTTATACTTCGATCCTCGGCCGTTTGTAGCTGGCCATTTCACACCGCTCATACCTCATGATCCGGACAATGGCTTTCCGTCTGATCACGTTTTGCTCGTGTCCGCAATCGCGTCAATAATTTATCCTTTCAGCAAAAAGGCCTCCGCTATGGTTTGGGCTATAGCGGTGTTGGTGGGCGTATCAAGAGTCTATGTCGGTATCCATCACCCGATTGATGTTATCGGAAGCGTGGGAATTTCGATCGTTATTTCTTGGTTCGTGTTTCTCATTCTTAACAAATTTATTCAGCGTAGTCCTCAATCAGTTTAAATTGATTCATTTCCTCAATTGCTGTTTCCATGTCCTCGAGAACTTTCAGGTAGATAGTTTTGGTTTTTCGGAGTCAGGATTCTCGCTTGCGAACCTGGCATCGTTATCGTCCACGAAGCCGGCCAGTGAGATATAAGCACCGGCCAAAAGCTTGATGCGATCCTTGATCACTTGTCTAATTTTAGCTTTAGGTTCCGGAAGTAAGGATAGCGGATTCATTGATCCGCGCTGATGTGGCAATCGTACATTTTTTGCGTCCCGAAGGACGGCTTCCTCGTCCATAGGCAAGCAAGACCATACGCTTGCCCTCGGAACAAGTCCAGCGAGGATTCATATTTGCTTAAGTTAAGCAAATCGTTTTAGGCTCTCAATTTTGGTCAAACCTGTGGGCTATGT
The DNA here is from genome assembly GCA_021844025.1 of bacterium. GTDB lineage: Bacteria > Patescibacteriota > Minisyncoccia > UBA6257 > JAGOQP01 > JAKBUF01. The sequence continues at coordinate 20,915 of JAKBUF010000004.1, forward strand.
TCGAGGAAGGTATCAAACGTCTACTCTCGGTACAAAGCTCGCCCCAGGGGCAAACACGTGGCAGAAATCGGGGTGTTTATTTGGGAGCCGATCAGGTCTGGAATAATCTCGATTTTTCTGATAAAATTCCAGTTGTAAAAGGTGGGTTCCATGTCTTTAGGCAAAAACGGTTGAAAAGTCCGGAATTATGCCTGCCTCCGGGAGAACGAGCTGTAAAAGGTCTTTAATCTCTCGGATATTTCTGAGAATTGAGTTCCAATTCAATTCCCCGTAGGGCACAAAATACATCGGAATAATAGGGGTTTGATTCCCTTCGGGTGCACAAAACAAAACACCCCTCTTGTGGGGTGTTTTGTTTTGCCGTAGTATACACACATGTTCTCGTTGTTCAACGGACCCCATAACACTCTTCGGGTGTAATGGGGCAAGTAAAATATGGTTATCAGTAGATAAAATAGTTTTTCTAACCTCTACATGTCCTCATAGCTCAATGGATCGAGCGCGGCCCTCCGAAGGCTGAGATCGGGGTTCAACTCCTCGTGGGGACACAAAGTAAAAATTTACATTTTCTCTTGCACCTCTATTCCTAGTAATGAGAGTCCATATTGTATAACGTGTGCGGTGTGGTTGATTAAATATAGCCGCGCAACCTTTGTTTTTTTATTTTGATCGGTAAGAATTGGAGACTGCTCATAAAGGGTATTGAGTGTATTTGCAAGTGCAAATAGATAGTCGGTTATATGGTGTAATGAGCGTGCGCGTATAGAGGTGTCTACTGCGTGCTCAAAATTACTGATTGCATGAATGAGTTTTGTATCTGCTGGGGTAAGTTTTTCGGTTTGAGTAAATGAAGCGCGACGGGACGCTTTTTTTAATATGCTTTGTATGCGTGCGTAGGTATATTGTAAGTAGGGGAAACTATTTCCCGAAAGTGAAAACAGGGAATCAAAATCAAACGAAATAGTAGACATACGATTGCTTTTGAGTATGCCATATTTTATAACTCCGGTTGCCAGTGTATTAATAATGACTTCTTGATTATCTAATGACTGGCCTGTTTTTTTGCTTTGTATTTCTCTTGTTCGTGTGGTGACCTGATCCAATACTTCATCGGCGGTTATAATGTCTCCAGTTCTTGTTGAAAACTTTTTTCCCAGTGCGTTTAATACCAGTCCAAATGCAATATGTTCAAAGGGAACACTGGTTGCGTGTATAATGCGGTTTACTTCTTGTAGTTGTTGAAAGTGTAATGCTTGTTCGTTTCCCACAATATATAATATGCGGGATGGTTTTATTTTTTGCGCGCGGTATTTCAAACTCACCAGGTCACGGGTTAGGTATAATGTTGCTCCGTCCGATTTTTGAATAAGCGCGGGTGGCAATGAGGGATCAGGCAGGGGAATTACTAATGCCCCCTGGCTTTCTTGTACTATATTTTTCTTTTTAAGCCACGCAATAAATGGTTGCAAGCGTGATTCATAAAAACTTTCGCCAATAATATAATCAAACGTTACTCGTAACATTCCATATATACGGTTAAACTCTTTGAGTGATTGATCAACAATATAGCGCCATATATGACGGTTTTGATGGTCGCCCGTTTCCAGTTTATGAAACTCCTTACGTGCCTCGTCTTCTAATGAAGCGTCTTTATCTGCTTTTTGGTGGAATTCTACATATAACTTTTGTAATTCGGTAATAGGGTCCTTTTCTATGGTTTTTTGGTCTCCCCATCGTTTGTAAGCAACTAGTAGTTTGCCAAATTGAGTTCCCCAGTCTCCCAAATGATTCCACGTGACTGGTTTTAGTCCATAGTGGGTGTATGTTTTCGCAAGCGCGTCTCCGAGTATGGTGGCGCGCAAGTGCCCCACGCTCATGGGTTTTGCTATGTTGGGAGAGGAAAATTCAATAATAATCTTTTCTCTAAAAAATTTTTTTCGTGGTTTGGGGTACGATAAATTTTTTGCGATTAAATTCCATCCGTGAAGAGTAATGAAAAAGTTTAAAAATCCATTTGCGGCAATTTCAATATGCGCAATTGACGCGGGAATATTTTTTTCTAGCGCGGTTTGCAATTCCTGTGCAATAACTTGCGGAGATTTTTTTACGAGAGGCGCGTACACAAATGCTATATTTGTGGAATAATCTCCAAATGAGTCAATTTGTTTTGATTCAAATTCAAAATCAGACACCAAAATACCATAGAGTGTTTCTCCTGTTTGTTGTACCAGCTTATAGAGTTGTTGCCGCGGGTGTTTTGAAAATGACGAAATCTGAAATGATGGTTTTGGCATGCTATTATCATACGGCATATATAGAATTAATTCAAAATATTCGGATAGTAGAAATTCACGCGCTTCACGATAGTTGTTTTACCACAAGTGAATTTCACTCCCGGACACGTATTAAAAAAGTTATACACATGTCAATCCGAGTAGTAAAAACTTGCACGTATTCTGTGTTGTTTAATATAAAAGCAAGTTTTACTACTGGACTTCGCTTGACGCTACTTATCCACATGTCAATATTGACAATTCTTTTTAGTTAAACTACTATACACCTAATGCAATTCTTTATAGGTTTTTGGAGCCTTTTTTGGGTTCCCACTATCCGACGCATGGAATTGCGCCTATTAATTAATTAATATGCACAATATGGACGCCCCTAAGACATGAGGGGAGTTCTTTTTGTCGTTATACATACCCACGCTATATGCATACGTTACGTGTAAAATCGTTTTCTAAGCACGCGGGCGACCTTACTAAACTTCCTTATTTGGGAGAAATCCAAAATCATTCTTGGAAATGGTTTGTGGAACACGGTATTAAAGAATTATTTGCCGAAGTTTCTCCTATTAAGGACTATACCGGAAAAGAGTACGAATTATTCTTTGAAGGATATTCATTTGATGAACCAAAGTTTTCCGAAGAGGAATCATGGCAGCGAGGTTCAACTTTTGAAGCCGCTTTGCGGGCAAAGGTTCGGTTGGTACATATTCCTTCCAAACGAGAAGTAACACAAGATGTATATTTGGGTGATTATCCGGTCATGACTGATCGGGGCACGTTTGTGTTAAATGGCGTGGAGCGTGTGGTTGTTTCTCAGTTTATTCGCAGCGCGGGGGTAAACTTTACTGCGCGCGGAATTAAAGGAAGAAAATATTTTGGCGCAAAAATTATTCCCGATCGAGGAAGCTGGATGGAATTTGAAACTGAAATTAGTGGATCTATTGAAGTAAAAATAGACAAACATCGTAAAGTGCCGGTTACCTCGTTGTTACGTGTGTTTGGGCTTGCTACCGATGAAGAAATAAAAAAGGCATTTGCGGGTGTTGATACCGGTGTGGTCAAATATATTGAGGCTACGCTCAAAAAAGATGTGGCGCACGATGTGGATGCTTCTTATATTGAAATTTATAAACGATTACGACCGGGAGATTTAGCGAGCGTAGAAAATGCAAAAGGATTGATTGATAGCATGTTCCAGCGATTGGACCGCTTTAGCTTGTCTGAAGTAGGAAGATATAAATTTAATCAACGACTACAGATTTCAGAAAAGGTTTCTACACAATTGGTACGTTTGGAAGATTTAATTTTAATTGTAAAAGAAATTATTCGTTTAAATAATGACCCTAAGTCAGTGCCCGACGATATTGATAGTTTGTCTAATCGTCGTGTTCGTAGTGTGGGAGAATTGTTACAGGGTCGTATGCGGGTAGGATTCGCGCGTATGCGTCGTATTATTCAAGATCGCATGTCTACCACTGAAGAGGCCATGCTTACCCCGACGCAATTAATTAACCCTAAACCGCTTTCTTCGGTAGTTCGTGAATTTTTGGTGTCGTCACAGCTTTCACAGTTTATGGATCAAATTAATCCACTTGCCGAATTGGAACACAAACGCCGTCTCTCAGCACTAGGACCCGGAGGATTAACTCGTGAACGTGCTGGATTTGAAGTACGCGATGTACACGTTTCTCATTACGGACGCGTGTGTCCTATTGAAACACCTGAAGGACAAAACATTGGATTGATTACCCACTTAGCAACTTTTGCTCGTGTGAATCGACTTGGATTTTTGGAAACTCCGTATGCTCGAGTAAAGAACGGAGTTATTACCGATGAAATTATATACATGGATGCGGGCGAGGAAATAAAATATAAAATTGCTGAAGGAGGAACCGAGTTTGATCCACAAAGTCATAAAATAAAACATGACACCGTAGAAGCTCGTATCAATGGAGAGCCGGGAATTTGTACTCGCCAAGAAGTTGATTTTATAGACGTGTCTCCGCGACAGGTAGTCAGCTCAGCAACTAATATTATTCCGTTTTTGGAACATGATGACGCAAACCGTGCACTTATGGGTTCAAACATGCAACGTCAGGCAGTACCGCCGGTACGTCCGCAAATGCCTTTGGTGGGAACCGGTTTTGAAGACGTGGTTGCTAAAGATTCAGGACGCGTTATTTTAGCTCCCGAAGATGGTGAAGTAACCAAAGCCGATGCGAAAGAAATTACGCTTAAAGGAAAAAGCGGTACGGTACATATATATGAACTTAAAAAATTCCGTCGCTCAAACCAGTACACCACTATTAACCAAAGAACCATTGTTACTCCGGGGCAAAAGGTAAAGAAAGGAGATGTGCTTGCTGATGGGCCTTCTACTGACCATGGAACGCTCGCGTTAGGGCAAAACTTATTAGTAGCATTCATTCCATTTTTTGGAGGAAACTTTGAAGATGCAATTGTGCTTTCTGAACGGGTAGTACAAGAAGATCGTTTGACTTCGGTATATATAGAAGATTTTTCATGCGACGTACGAGATACAAAATTGGGACCAGAGGTTACCACTGCCGATATTCCGAATGTGTCTGAAGACAAACTGCGTAATTTAGATGAAGAGGGAATTATTCGTATTGGCGCCGAAGTTCATGCCGGAGATATTCTCGTTGGTAAAATTTCTCCTAAAGGAGAAACCGAATTAACCGCAGAAGAAAAATTGCTTCGTTCTATTTTTGGAGAAAAAGCACGCGATGTAAAAGATACTTCTTTATATGTACCCCATGGAAAATCAGGGCGTGTGGTGGGAATTAAAGTATTTTCACGTGAACGAGGAGATAAATTAGAACCGGGTATTATTAAACGTATTCAAGTAGAAATGGCTCAGTTACGTAAAGTACGCGCCGGTGACAAATTAGCGGGACGCCATGGAAACAAAGGAGTTATTTCTCGTATTCGTCCATTGGAAGATATGCCGTATCTTGCTGATGGAACTCCGGTTGATATTGTATTAAACCCGTTGGGAGTTGCCTCTCGTATGAACTTGGGACAGGTGCTCGAAACCCATTTGGGACTTGCGGCAAATAAATTAGGATACCGGGTAGTTACCCCTGTATTTGCGGGAGCAACGGAGGATGATATTTCACATGAATTAAAAGAAGCTGGGTATCCGCAAAATGGAAAAATGGTGGTATATGATGGTCAAACGGGTAAACGATTCGACCAAGAAGTTACCGTGGGATACATTTATATGCTGAAACTGAACCACTTAGTTGAAGATAAAATTCACATGCGTTCCATTGGGCCATATTCCTTAGTTACCCAACAGCCGTTGGGAGGAAAAGCACAATTTGGAGGACAACGGTTTGGAGAAATGGAGGTGTGGGCGTTAGAAGGATATGGAAGTGCGCATACACTACAAGAAATGCTTACTATTAAATCGGACGACGTGCTTGGACGCGCCGCCGCGTTTGAGTCTATTGTAAAGGGCGAGTCGATTAAAACCTCAAATAATCCGTCTGCGTTTAGCGTGCTCACCAACGAAATCAACGCGCTCGGATTTAAAATTGAGCCTATTAAAAAAGAAGATGTTAACGAATAACCACCACCTCTATGTCTATGTTTTTTGATTTTGATTATTTGCGTCTTAAAATTCCTTCACCTGAAGAAATTACTGCTTCTTCATTTGGTGAGGTGACCAAACCAGAAACTATTAATTATCGTACTCAACGTCCAGAAAAGGATGGATTGTTTTCTGAGCGTATATTCGGTCCTAGCAAAGACTATAAATGTTACTGCGGAAAGTTTAAGGGATTACGATATAAAGGAACCACGTGTGACAAATGCGGTGTGGAAGTCACTCGTGCTATCGTGCGTCGAGAACGTATGGGGCACATTAAATTAGTGTCTCCGGTTGCGCATATTTGGTTTTTAAAAACCGGAAATTCAAAAATTGGTATATTCTTTGACGCGCCTATCAGCAAGATTGAAAAGGTGGTGTATTATGCAGCATACATGGTAACTTCGGTGCACGAGGAGCGGCGTCAGGAAGCATTAGAAGCATTAAAAACCGAATTTAAAAATAAGAAGAAAGAAGTTTCAGAAACAGAATTAGAAACCGTGGAAGCTTCATTTATAAAATTACGAGACTTTCTTTCAAATTTGAAAGTGGGAAGCATTATTAATGAGTTAGAATATTTTGATTTTTCTCGCAAGTTTGGTGATGTGTTTGAAGCTGGCACCGGAGCGGAAGCTATTCGTAAAATTTTGGAAAAAGTAAATTTGAAAAGAGAAATTGCGGAGACTGAAAAAGTTTTGGAGCGGGTAAGCAGACGCTCTGATAGTATTATAGAAAAGAAGTTATTACATAAATTACGCGTATTACATTCATTTTTGAAGAATGGTATTCGTCCTGAATGGATGGTAATGACAGTGCTTCCGGTATTGCCGCCTGATTTGCGTCCTATGGTGGCGTTAGATGGAAATCGGTTTGCCAGCTCTGATTTAAACGACTTGTATCGCCGAGTTATTAACCGTAATAACCGATTAGAAAAATTAATTGAACTACGCGCACCTGAAATTATTGTGACCAACGAGAAACGTATGTTACAAGAAGCAGTTGATGCGTTGATTGATAACACTATTCGTTTTGGACGTCAGCAGATGTCTTCACAGAATCGTCCCTTAAAATCATTAGCGGATATTCTAAAAGGAAAACAAGGACGTTTTCGTCAGAACTTGTTGGGAAAACGTGTTGACTATTCCGGACGTTCGGTAATTGTGGTTGGTCCTGAGTTAAAATTAAACGAATGCGGACTCCCTAAAAAAATGGCGTTGGAATTGTTTAAGCCATTTATTATTAATCAGATTTTAGATCGGGGTATGGCACACAACATTAAAAATGCCAACCGATTAATTGAACAAGGAATCCCGGAAGTATGGGAAATTCTAGAAGAAGTAATTCAAAACAAAGCAGTACTACTAAACCGTGCGCCAACATTGCACCGATTGGGTATTCAGGCATTTAAGCCTGTACTCATTGAAGATTTGGCAATTCGTATTCCGCCGATGGTATGTAGCGCGTTTAACGCGGACTTTGACGGAGATCAAATGGCAGTACATGTGCCGCTTTCCCAGGAAGCGCAGGCTGAGGCGTGGGATCGCATGCTTTCTTCTAAAAATATTATTCGTCCGGCAAACGGAGAACCAATCGCAACTCCCTCACTAGATATTGTGCTTGGGTGTTATTATTTGACTAAATTAGTGGGAGCAACTGAGCCAGCGGAACAATTGCATCGTATGAGTGATAGTGCCGAAGCTCTTATGGCGCTTGAATTTGGGGTGGTGCGTATTAATGAACCAATCTTAATTCCTTCATTGTGCGCAGAACCGACCTCAGTAGGACGATTGATCTTTAATACCATTGTGCCACAAGAATTGGGATACATTAATGATCTCATGAACAAAAAGAACTTACAGAAGCTGGTGGCTCGATATGTAGATGTGTTAGGATTAGACACTGCATGGGAATTTTTGGACGCTATTAAGGTGTTAGGTTTTCGGTATGCGGCACTTTCTGGAATGACCTGGAGCACATTTGATTTGCGTGTGCCTACTCAAAAAGAAGATATTATTAAAAAAGCGCGGGAACAAGTACATGGTATTGAACAACAGTATGAAGAAGGATTCTTTGATGCTGACGAAAAGAAAGCGCGCGCTATTCAAGTGTGGAGTGCTGCTAAAGAAGAAGTAGCAAAGGTAGTTCCGGGAGCGCTTACTACTGAGGGAGAAAATCCTATCTTTAACATTATTGATTCTGGATCTCGTGGATCATGGGCACAGGCAAACCAAATGATTGGAATGAAAGGGCTCCTTACCAATCCACAAGGAGAAACTATTGAATTGCCGGTTATTTCATCATATAAAGAAGGACTTTCGGTGCTTGAATTCTTTATTAATACGCACGGAGCTCGTAAGGGGTTAACCGACACCGCATTAAAAACTGCGGAAGCCGGATATTTAACTCGTAAAATGGTTGATGTGTGTCAGGATATCACTATCAACAAAGACGATTGTCATACGATAGATGGTATTACGATTGATCGCGCGGTGGGAGCCGAATATGGATTTTCGTTTGGGGTGCGACTCTTTGGTCGTCGGTTAGCAAAAGATGTAAAAGAAGGAAATAAAATTATTGCTCGCGCAGGACAAATTGTTGATCGGGCTCTGGGTGAGGTTATTCAAAAATCAGAAGTACAGCAGGTAGTAGTTCGTTCTCCGATCACGTGTCGTTCGTTGTATGGAGTTTGCTCGGCGTGCTACGGACTAGACCTAGGACGTTTGCACCCCATTGAAAAAGGGGAGGCAATTGGTATTATTGCCGCTCAATCAATTGGAGAACCGGGAACTCAGCTTACCTTGCGTACGTTCCACTCAGGAGGAGTCGCGGAAAAAGATATTACTTCAGGATTGCCGCGTATTCAAGAAATTCTTGAAGCACGTTCTCCCAAAGGACGTAGTGCGTTAGCAAAAGAAGGAGGAATAGTTGAAGAGATTGAAGACCGTCAAACTGCTCGGGTAATTAAAATTAAGAGCCGGATTCGTAGTGCTAAGGGCAAAAAAGCACACGATAAAGTAATTGAATACCAGGCGCCATGGAATGCTTCTATTTTTGTGGCGGTGGGAGATTCGGTTGAGAAAGGGGTTCAATTGCATGAAGGAAGTATTGATCTTAAAGAACTATTTGTCTTAAAAGGAAAAGAAGCAGTTGAAAAATATGTTATTAATGAAGTGCAAAAGATTTATGTTTCAAACGGAAGCATTATCAGCGACAAACATATTGAAATTATTGTAAAGCAAATGTTTTCTCGTGTTATAATTAAAGACTCAGGAGATAGTTTGCTCGTAAGGGGGCAGGTAATTGAAAAATCGCGATTTCTAGAAATTAATCGCCGTTTACGTGCACGTGGAAAAGTTCCTGCGAAAGCTCGTCAATTATTATTGGGTATTACTCGTGCTGCACTTACTACCGAAAGTTTCCTCTCAGCCGCTTCATTCCAAGAAACTGCTCGTGTGTTAGTGAATGCCGCCGCGGAATGTAAGGTAGACAAACTCCATGGACTTAAAGAAAATGTTATTATTGGGCGCTTTATTCCCGCGGGAACTGGTTTGGCTTCCCGTGAAAAAAGTGGCATTACTCCCGAATCATCCAAGGCCGATTCTAATCAGGCAGATGAAGAGTAACTTGAATTAAGGTCTATTTTGTGGTACCTTCCTAAAGCCTACGCCAGTTTAAAGTATCTACATTATTACTAAATAGTGCGGGATGTATACGAGATTTGTATATAGCACCTGCGATTATGGTATGGAACAATCAGAAAAAAAAGAATACGAATTATCATTTTTACTGAGAAGTGAAGAGGGAATTAGCGCTTTGCAAAGCGTGCTATCTCACTTTGGTTATGAGGTAACCTCACAAAGCGAAATTAAGCGCATGGTGTTGGCGTACCCCATTAAAAAAGAAACGAGTGCGTTGTTTGGATACGTATATTTTATGGCAGCACCCGAGACCGTGCATAACTTTATGCGCGAGCTTCGTTTGGAGCCAATGGTTTTACGCGTGCTTCTTATTAATGAGCCGATCAAGCGAACACTTCAGTATGGAGTGGAGGGGGCTACTCCCCGCGACATGACCGGCAAAGAAGAACAGCAATCAACCGAGAAACCGGCAGATGCAGTTACGAATGAAGATCTTGAAAAGAAATTAGAGGAGATATTAAACTAGTTATCAAGTTTAAAGTTCAAAGTTATAAAGTATTTATTTTAACAACTTGATAACTTGAAAACTTGATAACTTTATAACTAATTTTTAACTATGAATCTAAACAAAGTGATCATTATTGGTAATGTGGCCTCCGAAGTAACTCTCAAGGCAACTGCTAGCAATCAGCCGGTGTGCAATTTTTCAGTAGCAACCAACCGAGTGTGGACTGATAAAAGTGGCGCAAAACAGGAAGCTGCGGAATTTCATCGGGTAGTTGCATGGGGAAGACAAGCTGAAATCGCCAGCCAGTTTCTCTCGAAAGGGGGATTGGTTATGATTGAGGGGCGTTTACAAACACGCAGCTGGAAAGGCACCGATGGACAGAATCATTACACTACTGAAATTGTGTGTGAAAATATGCAATTAGGGCCTCGTTCGGGAGGAGCCGCAAAAGGAAGTTATGCTCCACGAGGAAATGCTTCTGCAAAACCAGCGCAGCCAACGGCGCATGACGCCTTAGATACCATGGGAGATTTAGAAGAATCATTACCAGAGGTTTCGTTAGATGATGCGGAGATTAAAGCGGAAGACCTTCCGTTCTAGGAATTCTCAATTTTCAGTTACCAATAATCAATGAATTTTCAATTGTAAAATTTTAGAATTGATATTTGAATGAAAATTGGAAATTGCTGTGCCCCGTAGAGAATTTATTCTTCTGCTGGGGATAAATGAAAATTAATTTATTATTTCTACATTTTATAATTTTTAACTTGATAACTGACATATGGCTTTTACTAAAAATTCAAAAAATAGTTCGGTTAAACAGTGTTTTTTCTGTTCACAGAACTTAAAAGAAATTGACTATAAAGACCCGTTGCTTTTAAAACGGTTTGTTTCGGGACAGGGAAAAATCGTTGATCCGCAACACACCGCAACTTGTTCTAAGCATCAGCGTCGCCTCGCTCAATCAATCAAACGAGCGCGATATATGGGGCTTCTGTCATTTGTAAAAAAATAACCCAGATAGTAGAACTTTTGCTTGCTTTGCAATGGAACTTTGTATCAAAAGTTCACTACTGGGCAGGATATAATGCAAAAGAGTGAATAACAAACCGCCCGAAAGGGCGGTTTTGCATTACAATTTTTCTATAATCTCCAAAACTTCTGGAAGCTCTCGTACATTATCTTCTCCTCCTATGTGTCCATAGTTGTGCAACATGAGAGTTTCTGCTCCTAATTTGTTTTTGAATGTTAATTCATTTTCTATTGGAACGTACGGGTCATTATCCGATCCCATATAGTAGAATTCTTGCGCGTGTGTTTTCGCCTTTTCAAAATCAATTGGTTTGTTAAGCCATTCATGAGCTACCTCTTTATCTTCTTCTGTTTCAAACGATTCGTCTGCGTTGAGCGTAAACCACCCCGCCACACAAATAACCGCTCGAATTTTCGTGTTGGTGGGAAGCGTTTCTAAATATCGTAAAATAGTTTGGCACCCCACGCTGTGTCCTACTAAAATAGTATTAGGATCCGGTTTGATTTTGTGCTGTAGAACCGACACCCATTCGCGTATGGAAGGGGCATCTGGATTGGGCATTTCTAATATATCTGCCGTGTATCCCTTTTTTTCTAACTTTTGTTTTAGCCACGGAAACCAGCTGCCTTCGGGTGAATCACCCCATCCGTGAATAATATAGATATGGTTCATAAAGCAATGTGCTCAGGGAGGGACTTGAACCCTCATGGGAGACCCCACACGATTTTGAGTCGTGCGCGTATACCAATTCCGCCACCTGAGCTTTTATCTCGTTGATGTTATCAATTTTTTAAGGTAAAATCAATGCGAAGCAATTATCAATTATCAATTGCCAATTAATTATTTAATTAAGTAATGAATCAATTTGGAAATTGTAATATTAAAAATTTACTGAAAATTGCAAAATTGTAAATTGAAAATTCTTAAACATGGCTCGTGTTATTGCAATTACCAATCAGAAACATAATATTTATACACCTCATAATAAAGGAGTTACGAAATTTAAATCCCATCCATGTTTATGTGGTTGTGGCGAGATGGTCGTGGTCCATAAATATCCGAAAAAAGATGGTCGTGGATATGGTTATTTAGTAAATAGTTTTATTAGAGGACATGGAAAACGTGGAGTAGATGGGTATGATAAAGAAATTCATAGTCCTCGTCTTTGCGCGTGTGGCTGTGGAAATATTACAAATAAAAATGGTGGGAGATTTTATAGATTTTTAAAGGGGCATGAAAATGTAGGAAGAGTTCCTTGGAACAAGGGCAGACACTTGAGTGAGAGTTCTCGTGCTAAAATGAGCTTAGCTAAGAGGGGGATAGAACCCAAAAATAAGGTTAAGGTTGATTTGAGTGTATTATATAATTTATATGTTGATAAAAAACTAAATATATCTGAGGTTAGTAGATTAATAAATGTATCCGAGGATGTGATAAAAAATAGACTGAGAAAATTTGGTTGGTCTAGAACCACAAAAGAATCTTGTTCTCTACCTCGTTTTAAAAATAAAATGAGACACATACGAGTGAAAGTTTTATCTTCAAATCCTGTTGTAGAATCACCAAATAAGCTCGAAAAATTGGTGTACGACGAATTATCAAATAGAAAGATTTATTACGAAAAGCAGGTTCCACTCTTTGATAAATTTGTTGTTGATGTTTTGTTCCCACGAAAAAAGGTCGTGTTAGAAATTTTTGGAAAATATTGGCATAATAATCCTAAAATAAAGAAAAAAGATTTTTCAAAGAAAAAATATCTTGAGAAGTGCGGATACAGGGTTGAAGAACTGTGGGACTATCAAATTAAAAGTCTTGGTGTAGTTTCAGCCATTGGAAATGTTCTTAATAAATATAATCTAGTTTAACTATGGCAAGAGTAATAGCGATCACAAATGCCAAGGGCGGAGTCGGAAAAACTACCACGTCTGTTAATCTGGCGGCGTATTTGGCGTCTATGGGGCGTCGCGTGCTTTTAATTGATTTTGACCCACAAGGAAACGCGTCTTCCGGGTTTGGAATTCCGGTCCATTTAATACATGAGAGTGTGTACGATGTACTTATGGGACGCATGCCCTATGATCAAGTGGTTCGCCGCACCGCTCTTTCGTATGTGCATATTATTCCCGCAAATAAAGATTTGGCTGGTGCGCTCGTTGAGTTAATGCAACTACCCGATCGTGAGTCAATGCTCAAACAGGTAATTACTCGTCTGCGGCATCAGTATCATTATATTATTATTGATTTGCCCCCCAGTTTGAGTTTATTAACCATTAATGGCTTAGTGGCAGCAGACGAAGTACTTATTCCTATTCAAGCGGAATATTATAGTTTGGAAGGACTGGGGCAACTATTACAGACCATTGATCTTATTAATAAAAATTTAAACGCTCGTGTAAAAGTATGTGGCGCTCTTTTAACCATGTACAACAAGCGAGAAACATTAAGCAGAGAAGTGGCAAAAGAAGTACGACGGCATTTTCCATATCATGTATTTGAAACCGAAATCCCTCGTTCTATTGCGCTTGCGGAAGCGCCTAGTTTTGCGCAATCGGTGTTGCAATATGATCCGCATTCACCGGGAGCTCACGCGTATGAATTATTGGCACGAGAAATTATTGCACAGGAACAACGGACCACAATGTAGAAATTGTGGTAGTTTTTAATTTTCAGTTACCAATAATCAATGAATTTTCAATGAGATAATTTTAAAATTGGTAATTGAATCGAAATTGGCTATTGGAAATTGAAAGCTATTGTGTATATAATACACACAATATCTCATGGGCTTAGAATCACTTATTCCTAATAAAAACAATCAACAACCGCAAGGAAACGGCGGTTATATTCCCAATGATCGTGATGACATTGAAGAAATAGATGTTGAAGAAACACGCTACACCATGCGGCGTGAGCGTGACAACTTAGGAGTGCTTAGTTCGTTGCTTGCGGGCACTTCACATCCACAGCGAGACCAGTCTCCGTTTCAACAACCGCAGTCTCCGTATGCGGCGCCACAGCAGGGAACACCTGGCATGGAACGTGGAGCATGGAACGTGGAACGGGGAGTAGTACATAATAGACAGCCACAGCCATATCAAGAACCACGACAAGTACCACGCGAAACATATTACAAGGAAGAGCTATTTACTGAAAATAATGTGTGGCAAGAACCAGTTGCTTCGCGACCACAAAGAGCACCCGAATATCAGCGGGAATCTTTTGTGCATTCAAAACCAAAAGAACGCCGTGAAACTCCCATGCTCTCGGGTCCTATTTTTCAAGTTGAGGTGGGTAAAATTTTTGAAAATCCATATCAGCCGCGTAAAGAGTTTGATGAAACCGCGCTTGATGAGCTTGCCGCTTCTATTCGAGAATTTGGTGTTATGCAACCACTCGTGGTAACGCGCATGAATGAGGAAACAGAAGATGGTATGCGTACTACCTATCAATTAATTGCAGGACATCGACGTTTACTTGCGTCAAAAAAAGTTGGATTAAAAACCGTTCCGGTGGTTATTCGTACCGATCTCAAGCGCGCCGATGCGCTTGAAATGGCAATTGTAGAAAATATTCAGCGTCAAGATTTGAATGTGGTAGAAACTGCTCGCGCGTATGCGCGACTTTCTGATGAGTTTGGTCTTACCCAACGAGAAATTGCGGCTCGATTAGGTAAAAGCAGAGAATCAATTGCCAATACACTACGATTGTTGTCGTTACCCACCTATGTTCAAGATGCTATTTCCGCGGGAACTATTAATGAAAGCCACGCGCGTATTTTAATGCAAATTACCGATCCGGCGCGCCAGCAGTCTATGTTTGATCAAATTGTGAAAGATGGTTTAAGTGTGCGCGATACCAAACGCATGCTTTCGCGTGAGACTCCTTCTTCTACACATGTTCGCGGAGTGGCGCATCATGCTTCCAATCCCGAACTAAAATCATTAGAGCAAGATATTTCTGATGTGGTAGGAGCTCCCGTACATATTGAACTTTCCGACAAAGGAGGGAAAATTGTAATTCATTTTTACTCCCCTGAAGAAGTACAGGGAATTGCGCAACGCATCAAAAAGGATCAACAATATTAGAATTAGTGATTAGGGTCTAGTGGCTAGTGATCAGTGATGAGTTCTCCTGTAATATATAGGATGTGTTTCTATAATATGAAGTAAATATAAAAACACAAAATAGTAAAATTTATTTATGAAAGATTTTGATCAATGGGATGAATTAAAAAAGAAAATTGAGATTGATAAAGATAGTCCTGAAAAATTTCCTAAAGAAAGAGAGGTTTGGATGAGTAATATTGGTAGAAATATTGGTTTTGAACAAAATGGAAGTGGGGATAATTTTTCTCGCCCCGTCCTAATTATAAAGAAGTTTAATAATCATATGTTCTGGACCGTCCCTCTTTCTACTAAACAAAAAGATTTTGATTTTTATTTTAATTTTATTGATTTAAATAATCAAAAAGTTTCTATCATCTTGGCCCAAATGAAATTAACAAGTGTCAAAAGATTAAAAAGAAAACTTTACGATATTCCCAATGAAATCTTTAATACAATAAAGCAAAAGATGCGGTCTTTCCTCTGAAAACTCGAAACCCCGCTTTTGGCGGGGTTTCTCGGAGCCTTGCGGCACTTTGTATGCCCAGTATAGCAAAATGAATACATAAGTCAATATATGTGGATAACTCATTATGGTACATTATTATTGATATGATCATTCTTCTAGGTACGACCAGTGAACAAAAAATAAATATTGCCAAGCGATTTTTTAAAGACAAGAACATCACTGTTAATTTTGTGCCTACTGAGGTTAATTCGGATATATCTGACCAACCTTTTGGAGAAGACCTTATTATACAAGGTTCCATTAATCGGGCGCGTAATGCTGTGCAAGATACCAATAATTACGACCTTTCTATTGGATTTGAGGGTGGTATTGGTAAAACAGATACAACGGGGTATTATCTATGTGTCGCCTCTATACTAGATGCTCAGAAAAATATATATACTGGAGTGAGTAGAAAAAATCCTATTCCTGATCAAGTTATGCAGCAAGTGAAAAACGGAGCATACTTCGCTACCGTTATTAGAGAATTTGAGAAGGATATTTCAAACGAGAGTGCAGAATTACAAAGATTAGTTTCTGAACTTATTCATCGCACCGAGAGTTTTTTAGAGGCGCTTGATCTTGCGTGGGTGCAATATAAAAATAGCCCTTATTTTAAATAAATAGTTATGATTCAAGAACACAAAGGGAAACGGCTATTTATTACTGGAATTCCCGCATCGGGAAAGTCTTACTTAGCAAAAACTTTGGCAGAAAAAACAGATGGTATTGCGGTCGCGCTTGATGGTTTGCGGATGAATTTTTTAAAAGATGATCGCTATAAACAATGGATACTTTTTTATTTTAATCAGGATGAAGCAAAATATCTTACCCAAACCCCTCCGGACGAGTTATGGAATAATGTAGTAAGGCAGTCCGAAGAATTATGGCCTATTTTTCTTAATGGTATAGAACAGCACAAAAACGAAACCCGCCCGGTTATTTTTGAGTGTGTGAATTTATTACCACATATTGCAAAACGAGAACTGTATTTTCCGGGTTTGGTTATGTTGGGGGATTCGTTTGAGACTATTTTAGACCGGAATAAAAAAGATCCTCGGTGGGGGAAAACGGAAGAACTACAAGAACTAGAGGTTAAAGAATTTTTTTATGTACAACGCCCGCGATATAAATTAGAAGCGGAAAAATATGGGTATCTGACTTTTGAACACTACCAAGATGCTTTGCAAGAGGGATCAAGATTACTTGTTTAGTCTATAATTGAATTATACTTTCCATTCAGCGTGCTCGTGTGGGTTTTCTTTCATGTATATACACGCTTTTTCACAGGTTATTTTAAAATCATTTGTTTCTGTATACCATTCTCATATTTTTGCGCGAAGATTTTTGTGTTCTTGATATCCGAAATCGGTATCAATAAGCAGATCTTTGAACCACGTATTAAGCAGAGTAGTGAATGCTTCTTTAATGTCCCATATATAATTCTCTTCAACGCCCTGTTTTTTACAGAAATCCCACCATTGTTCATGAAAAAAGATATGCATGATTTCGTGCATAGCAGTCGCGGTATTTCTAAAGGTGCTTGCGTGCGTGCTGGTAGCAAACCATTTCTCTTTATTATTATATCCGCATCCGTAGCGAATGCTTAAAAATGAATTGATGGTTTCTACGTCATACCACGATTCTAATTGCATTTTTGAATACAATTTTTCAAAGAAACTTTCTTCAATAGAATTCCAATATGACTGTAGGGGAGTGAGAATAAGGGGTTTTATATGCTCTTTCTGTTTCCACTACCCGTCTATATACGCAATGAGTTGTTCATCGGTTGGGTTATTTCCAATCTCTCGTATAATTTTGTTTATCTCTCCGTCCGAATCTCTTCCCTTATGTGCTATCTCAAGGCCTATTCTAATATTTTCGATATCTTTTTTAATATCATATTGAAATTGTACGTGGGGGTAATTCATGGTCTAATTATAGCTTGATATATACAAAAAATAAATTTCTTGGATACAGAGAAAATAACAATATAAAATATCTCGTTACAGTGAGGTATCTTGCGCGTCTCTCCCAGACTGTCCGGTATTGACATAATTGCTTGTATATTTTCTGTATGTGCTATATACTTGAGAGTAGTTATTTTAAAATTGAAAATTTATTAGTGGAGGTATTTGTGAATTGGATATTATTTATTACTAATAGTCTTGATGTGCACGCTGATGTCGTGCAAAAGCTTCTTTTAGAGAGGGGTGAGGATGTTATTCGTTTAAACACAGACTCTTTTTCTTCCGATAGGTTTAGATTGGTTTTTAATATTCATCAAGGAGAAAACTCTCTTTCTTTTCTTGGGAAAAGGGTGAATCTTGCTGAAATTAAAAGTGTTTGGTATAGAAGACCTGAGTCCTTACAAACTAATATTTCTCACTCTGGTCAGAATGAGTTTGCTCAAAGAGAACTTAAGGAATTATTATTTCAGCTTTATTTTAATCTTCCGAACTCTTTTTGGGTTAGTGATTATATCTCACTAGAGAAATCGAGACGCAAATACTCTCAGTTATTAACTGCTCATAGCTGTGGCTTCTTTATTCCGAAAACCTGTATAACTAATGATCCCGATGAAGCTAAACGGTTCTTTGCGGAGTGTAATGAAAACATGATATATAAAACATTACACTTACCAATCATCCAACCGGATAAAAGTAATGAGAAGACGTTAGGAGTTCCAACTAGTCTTGTTACTAATAATCTTATAAACCAAATAAGTTTAATAACCGCAACCGGGGGGATATTTCAGGAATATGTTGAGAAGGATTATGAAATTAGAGTTACGGTTATAGGTAATCAGATTTTTTCTGCGAGAATTGATTCTCAAAATGATCTATCATCTAAGGTTGATTGGAGAGACGGAGTTTTCTACGGGAAGACCGACGTCTATGCTCATAAACTTCCAGCGGAAGTAGAGCAACGCTGTTTTGATGTTACAAAAAAGATGGGATTAAATTTCGGGGCGTTGGATCTTATAAAAACCCCCGATGGTGAATATTTTTTTCTAGAAATAAACCCAAATGGCCAATGGTTATGGATAGAGGAGTTAACAGGGCAACCGCTGGTTTGTACTATGGCGGATTTGCTTTCTAAACCACCATCAAAATAAATAGAAAGGAGTGTAGATATGGAAAAAGAACAAATAATTGAGGTCTTTGCTCTATTGGTAGCAAAAGAGGATCCTCAAGATCTTTCTCCCAAAGATGTCCACGGATCGTATTCCAAGTCGACATACAAGGGTACCGACAGAGATGATTCTGACTAAAGAATAGTTAGTTTCTTGCCTCTTTGATAGTGCACCAGAGAAATTTGGTGCATTTTTTTAGGTAGTGGGGTATTATATACCTATGTTATTGTTAACTAAAAAACAGAGAAATAACTTTTCAAAAATACAACTATTTATTGTTGGAGAAATGCATGGCGCGAAAGAGAATATAAGAATTATTAAGGAACTTGTTAATATTCTCGATATTAATATTATCTGTTTTGAATTAGAAACAAAGTGGAACAAAGAATTTGCTCATTTTAATCGTAATAATTTTTTGTATAAATTAAAAAAGGAGCAGTGGATTTTGGATTCAGGTCTTTTTTCTTTGTCTCATGTTAACTTAGTCTCTTGGCTTTTAAGGCGCAAGAAGAGTGTGTGTGCTGTTCGTAAAGAGAAGAAAGATTGGAATGTATCGGAAAAAGAAACGGCATTGTATATTAATTCTCTTGCGCGGAAAAATCGGCCAGAGAGAATACTTGTTATTGTTGGTAATTCGCATGCTAGGAAAGGAACGTTTACTTCAAAAGATGAATTTGGTAAAAAATATATTTATAAACCAATGCGTCTTTTTTTAAAAGATAAGGCTGTTAGTTTTTTGGTACGATATAGTAACTCTGTGGCCTATAATTTTGGAGCGATAGATCTTAAGGATGATGTTGCTTACAAAAAACTAGAAGGTTTATCTATGAGAGTAATTCCCTCGTCTAATAGTAGTTTCGAATATGATATTCTCGTATAATATTTGGTTTACCTTGGGTTACACAATATGATAAACCGAGAGCTTGAAAAAATATATAACAAGATTGTTGATGTTTATCCATTTCTCAGTGAAAAGGAACGTATTGATTTTGAGAAAAAGGCAAAAAATCTTATAAAGAAAACTCTGTTTAGTAAGAAGGGTGTTGGTTTCCTGTTAAACCTTTTAAAAAATCCGCACGCATATTTATGGGTATGGAAAAAACCATCACTAGCCAAAATAAGAAAAAAAAGAAAGGTTTTATCTAAAATAGAAAATAGAACTCTCAGCCTTACCATACCTTCGTGGTCTGGAGAGTTAGGAGTTTTAGATAAGAAATTAATAGATATATGTGTAAAAAATATTGAGAGATATGATGGCATACTTATTGATGTCCGCAATAATCAAGGGGGGAATTCCCGCATAGCTCATAGCTTTGCCAGTATCTTTTTTAAGACCCCGTGTGTCTATGGGAAATTTATAAAAAGAAAAGAGGGGGGTAAATTATTTTCTGTTACGGCGGTGCTTCAACCAAACAGTGAAATTTATCTTGATAAGCCAATAGTTATTCTTACTTCGAATAAATGTTTTAGTTCCAACGAGTTATTTTTGGCTCCATTCAAAGTTTCGGGTAGAGCAATTCTAATAGGAGAAAAAACACGGGGAGGGAGTGGAAATCCGATGCAAGAAGAAGTGAATCTAGGACATAAAAAGATTATTGTTCTGATTCCAACCTGGAGATTCTTTTTGGCGCGAAACAATGATCCTATAGAAAAAACAAAAATTAATCCAGATATTATATATAAAAAAAAGAATATACTTAATTTTGCTGTGAAATATTTGCAGGAAAAATCCAGTCACAGCAAGTCTTCTTAAATGGTAATGTATCAATTTTATTAGGTGAGTTAGTGATATTATGTAAGGTATTAGAAGTAACACAAAAATAATATGGAAAATGTTGAGAAAAAGAACTTATCCATAGATATAGATGCCTATTACGAAAAAAATGCAAAACAAGAAGGGTGGAATAAAGAAGATTTCACAAAAATAGTTTTAGAACTCCAATCAATGGATCGAGAACAACTCGTATTCCTCTGCAAACAACCCAATATCAAATTAACTTTCACATCAAGTAATTGGGAGAATACGGTCCCCGAAGAAGAGATGATTCTTGCTCTTATTGCTGATTGTAATCCGCAAATATTAAAGGACACTGTAGAAAAATTATAGTAGTGAAGAAGGTATTTGATGCCGTTTTGGGTGGGGATTTTGTTGTAAAATTAAATCTTGACTCACTCTATTTTATCTGTGCATAAGTTTTGGTAAAAGTTCAAAAACTCCCTATAAATAGGGAGTTTTTGTGTGCCGAAGGGGTCTTGACAAATATACTTGCGTATTTTTGGTAGATGGTGTATAATATAGGTAGTAAATTATAAAACTTCGCGCGTCTGTTCTCTCAAGAATAATGTGCGTTGTATAGGGAAAATTGCCTTGCCCCGTTTCTTGAGTGCTATATACTTCTTAGTGGGTGTTAAGGTAAACAAGATAGGCTCCCTTTGATATGAAGTTATATGCTTCATAATCAAGTAATGGGGTTTATTTTCTGTATTCCTGTGAAAAATTAAATTTGAAAAAGAAAAATAAATAGGAGTATAAAATGAAAACAACAAAATTGTTTTTTGTTTTGGCTTCTGTCTTGATTTTTATTGTGTTGTTGCCAAGTCTTGTTTTTTCTCAAACCACCCAAAGTACTGCGGATCCGCAGAACGACTGGGTAGACACCAATTCGTGGGTTGCATCTATTCCTCGGGCTCCATTCTATCAACAGAAGGTATATCTTTATAACGATGCTAGGAAGCATTATCCGGTGCTCGTATTTGAGCAGATGGACAGTAGTGTGACTATTGACGGAGCTACTTATTCTCAATACTACTACACCAGGACCAATTTCAATACCCCGAGCTCAATGCCTGCATATGTTGAAGTTGAGGGATGTATAGAAAATATCTCAACAAACCCCGATATTCAGATACGTCTGTCCGTTTATTTTGCTAATAGTAAAACGGGAGAATGGTCTGAGTCTGGAACACAGGTCATTTCAACCGATTGGAAAAAATATATATTTGATTTTAACAGACCGAGTGTTATGAAAAAATATAATATTTTTTCAATTACTGTTGGGATGTATCCTGCGAATGGTAGGAGGGTGTTTTCGAAGGTGGGGTTGTATCAAATTAATTACTATGATCCCTCTATGAATCTCACGTGGAACTATAATCTTATCACCGATGTTCCACGTGGAACCTCAACTCCAACCGAGTTTAAACTTGAACAAAACTACCCCAATCCATTTAATCCGGTAACAATTATAAAGTTCAAAGTTCCAAGTTCTCAAGTGGTGACTTTGAAAATCTATGACTTACTGGGCAGAGAAGTTGCTACTCTGGTGAATGAAGAAAAAGCTCCGGGTAGCTACGAAGTTAAATTTGACGGAAGCAATCTTGCAAGTGGGATGTATATCTACCAATTGCAAGCGGGCAATATGGTCATCAGCAAGAAGATGATGTTGATGAAGTAATTAATTTGCAGTTTTCCCTTGTGGTGCGAGATGTGAATCTCATGCCACAAATGTTCTTTGGTTTTACAAAATATCCCTATCATTTGGTAGGGATTTTTTGTTTGTTGTATTTTTTGTTGTATGTTGTATGATATAAGTACGGTTATCGCGCGATAATCGAAGTAAATAATTGTTCTTTAACTTTCATGGAGGAACATATCATGAAATCTCAGGGTTCTTCTGCCGTAACCGAAGAACAAACCTTGAAGGGTAAGGTAAATATCATCAAGCCGTTTCCATTGCTTTTTGCGGAGCACATGGAATCCAAAGGAATTCTTCGTCGGGGATTTGAGATTTATGACGATCCCACTACAGTTTCCACAACCGATGATCACGAAGATGCGGAAAGTGACGAATCTTGATCTCGTGTCCTTGTGCAGTTTGAGGCGACCTAAGATCGCCTCTTTTTTATGAGAGGCAATGGACTTTCTGAATTAGCAAATAGTTCCCGGACCTTTTTTCCCCAAGGAGTTTTTTTGAATGATGCGGTGGTATCTTTTTGAAATAATCTCATTCCGATTGGTGCATACCTTCTCGATTTTTTAAATTGATTGGTTAGCCGATAAAAGTTCACTATATTTACGTATACTCCCCAATTTTTTTCATCCTCTCTAAGTCCTTTTTTTAACCACTGCTCTGCCTTCTTATATTCTCTTAACGATTCATATACCAAGCCAACATTTTGAGTATATATTCCTTTTTTCCCCCGTTTTTGTGCAAACTTATATGCCTGCTGTACATAGAAAATTGCCCGTTTATTTTTTCTGTGCCACCAAACTCTTCCAATTCCCCATAATGCTTTATGTGAATGTGGATATTTTTTGAGAACCAGATGATAGATTTTTAATGCTTTTCTTTCAAGATCACGTCGCGCCTTTTGATTTTTCATTTGTAGCGCATAATGGTCGTATAGTAATCCGAATTTGCACATCAATTCTTCATCAAAAACAGTAAGATGCTTTGAAAAATATTTCTCGAATTTTTTTACTCCATCCGCATATTTATATGTGTTCGTATAACTATCAAACACCCCTTTTAAATATTTATGATCTTTTTTTGAGATGAGTGTATTGACTATTTTTTCCATACGGTTTATTATATTTATAGCTATTTAAAACAAACTTATAGGAGCATGAAATGAAAAATATTATCTTAATCGTTACTAGTTCTGAGGAACCTAACATTAAAAATGTTACTCCATTTCTTGAAAAAATGGAAGCGAAAATTGTTAGAGTAAACAACGATCTACTTTTTCACGATTATGATCCCGTAACCTTTGGTCTTGTTAAAAATAATTGGATGTTATCTATCGGAGACGAGAGCATTTATCCATCTGATGTGAAGAGTATTTGGTATAGGAGACCCCATTTGCCAAAAATCAACGAATCGGTT
>JAKBUF010000020.1 GCA_021844025.1 bacterium
AAAAAACCCCGCAAGATATTGGGGTATGAGAGTCCGTATGAAGTCGCCGTACGGAGTAATTTATTCAAACAACAGGGTGTCCGTAGATAGGGATGAATTTGCCAAAAGTTCTACTATAATTATACACCACTGAAAAATTATATGTCAATATGTGTCTGTGAAGTCTGATATTGTGGTTTATTAATCTAAACAAACCCCACACTTGGGTCTATTTGTTATTGTACTTCATTAAAATGATCAGTTTCGTTACCAAATTTCGGTTATAAGAAAATCTTTTTTGGCGTGTGTGACCGGAGATTCAAAAAGTGCGTGTTCGTTTTTCTTTTTTTGTAATAGCGCACGTGCAAGCGGTGAGCGTGGAGTGATTATGGTTATAAGAGTGTTCTGGTACTTAAATCGTACCCCGTTTCCTTCAGGAAGCACAAAGAATAAAGTTTGTTCATGTGTGCCACTAGTAGTTTGTATCAGTGAACCCACCGTTACCACCTCATTAGATGGCAGTGGTTTTTCTATATATTCTTTTAGTGTTCTTATGGCCAGTTCTTTTTCGGTCATGTGTTGTTGCAGGTCTCCCGCTAAAGCATTCATTTGGAATTTAGTGGTGTCGCTATGTGATTGCATGGCACCCGGGGCCTCAATAGCAGCCTGTTTTGCTGAGTGCAAACTTGTATTAAGTGAATCACGTTCTCTTTTTAGTTCTTGTATAGCTAATTTCGCCACCTCTTTTTTGTTCATGGTTTTTATAAGCAAATGGTATTACGCATAGCGCGTTGTGTCAATTTACCCTTCGCCCTTTATACTTTATACTTTATACTTTATACTTATCTTATGATTATCTATATTGGTTCGGATCATCGAGGATTTACTTTAAAAGAAGGTCTTGTTGATTATCTAAAAAGTGCCGGATATGAGTTAATTGATTGCGGCGCCACCACGTATAACGAAGAAGATGACTATGTTGATTTTGTTTCTACGGTGGCGCGGCATATTAGTAAAGATCCTACACAACGGGGGATTGTTCTTTGCGGCTCGGGAGTGGGCGCCGATGTAGTTGCAAATAAATTTGATGGCGTACGCTGTTCACTGTGTTTTACTCCTGATCATGCAATTGCTGCTCGACACGATGATGATGTGAATGTTCTTTCTCTTCCTGCTGATTTTGTGGTGGGAGATGTGGCAAAAAAGATTGTGGCCGCGTGGTTGCAGGCTCCGTTTAATGGGGGAGACAATTATGTGCGACGTATTCAAAAAATCAGCGCGATTGAATTTGAAAATAAAAAATCAGAGTAAACAGCCTTATTCTCATATTCTGCAGAATATGAGAATAAGGTTTTGTCCGTATGAATATTAAAAAACAATATAATTTAATTTATCATGAGTAAAGAAACGTCTTCGTTTGAAAATAGAGAAAGTCGAGATCTAAGAGCTCGTGTTGTTGAGGCGCTGAAATCTGATAGCCCCGACGCTAAGGATTTATTTTTGCAATGGAGAATATTACGCGAACAAGAAGCCGACACATTAAATACCAGCAATGCAAATGTAAAACTTGATATTGAACAGGCAAAAATTCTAATGGAAGCAAAATTTTTTGATGACGCGTGGGATATGTTACAAGATATACGTCAGTTGGTAAATAGTCAAAACGAAACCGATTTGTTTTTGGAAATTGATCGGCTCATGGATGAAATAGAGAAAACAGCATCAGAAGAGTAGCTGTATTATTATTCGGATATGAATAAGAAAGATATTAATATTTATCTATTTATAGATGCTTCAAATCTTTGGGAGGCTCAGAAGGCGAGGGGGAGATTTTTTGATTACGAAAAGTTGAGGAGCTTTATTAAGAACACATTCTCTGGGTCATCTATAGAGGTTTTTTACTATACAGCATATCCCGCAGATGGAACGAGAGAATATAGCATAGAAGGAAAGCATAAATTTTTTACCTTCTTAAAGAAAGGATTAAAATTTCATGTAAGAAAGAAAGAACTAAAACGTATCCCGGTTCTAGGAGAGAACGGTCAGTCCATTGAAGAAAAGGGCAATATGGATGTAGAGATGACTATTGATGCGATGTATCATATTAAAAAATATGATGTTGCAGTTTTTTTCTCAGGAGACTCTGATTTTTTGGCCCTCGTGAGCCATCTAAGAAATGAGGGGAAGATGGTTTACGTTTTTTCCTCGAAGAATAATATATCCACTGAACTTCGAACTGGGGCTGATAGATATTTTGATGTGTTGCAAATGCAAGTTGATATTTGGGGGAGAGAGCTAAAACATCGTCCTAAATAAAACAACCCTCCGCGAGGAAGGTTGTTCTTGGATGTAATACCCTCCCGGTTTATGGCTAAACCGAAAGACAAGATTAGTATATACCCCCCATGTTAAAAGTCAAATTATCTGTGTATAATTAAATACGTTGTATGGAAATCACCCCTGTTATTAATTGTGATTCGTTGGTCTGCGTGAACGAAAAATTAAAAAAGCTCGCTACATTTTCTCCACGTGTAAAACACGTGCATATTGATGTGGGTGTGCCGCCTGTTTCTAGTGTGCGTACCCCGTTGTTTTCAAAGCCAGTAACCCAATATGCAAAAACATTTTCATTTGTGTTGCATTGTATGGTTCCCGAGCGTTTGTTTTTTTCTCGTTCGCATCGGGTGAAGGGAGTAGGACTTGTGTATTATCATGCGAGCCAAATAACCCAAAAAGAGAAATTTGAAGCACGTGTTCGTGAATGGAAAAAATCTGGTGTTGAAACAGGCGTGGCAATTACTTTACAAGACCCTCGTTCTTCTTTTGTATTGCCTCGCGGAGTGCGGCATATATTGGTGCTTGCAGTAAAACCCGGAAAATCAAATCAAAAATTTAATACACGCGCTTATTCACTTATTTCTTTTTTGAAAGGGAAGTTTCCTCGTGCTATACTTACGGTTGATGGAGGTATAACTCCTGTCATTGCGCGCAAACTGCGCGCACGTGGAGTATCTCGGGTGACTTCGGGGGGATATATATGGAGCGGTTCATCCCCAGAGAAAAAATATCAAGAGTTAAAACAAAAATCCTAATTTATGTTTAAGTAATTTTCAATTACCAATTACCAATTTTCATTTAATTATCAATTTTTGAATTATACTGTTGAAAATTTATTGATCATTGATTATTGAAAATTAATAATTTCCCCATGTATTTCTCTCATAAACACATTAAACATTTATATACGATAGCCAATCATCTACGAGAAGATGTGGTTACTATGTTAGAAAAAGCCGGTTCAGGGCACAGTGCTGGTTCGTTGGGTATGGCAGATGTGTTTTCTGCCCTGTATTTTGCTATTTTAAATCACAATCCTAAAAAACCATTGTGGGAAGATCGGGATCGACTTGTGCTTTCAAATGGGCATATTTGTCCGGTGCAATATGCTGCTTTAGCGCGTGCTGGGTATTTTCCGTTAAAAGAATTACAAACCTTGCGCGTGTTAGGGTCTCGTTTGCAGGGGCATCCACATCGGGGTAGCTTACCGGGCATAGAAACCACCTCTGGACCTTTAGGAAGCGGACTCTCACAGGGTATTGGCATGGCACTTGCGGCTCGTATGGATAATAAAAAATATCGTACCTATGTGGTTATGTCTGATGGTGAGCACAACGAAGGGCAAACGTGGGAAGCAATTTTATTTGCCGGTAAAGAAAAATTAAGTTCACTGACCGCGATTGTAGACCGCAATAATATTCAAATAGATGGGTACACGGAACACGTTATGCCCTTAGAACCATTGCATGAAAAATATGCGGCATTTGGATGGCACGTTATAGACATAGATGGTCATAATATTGAAGAAATTATTAGCGCGGTATATGAAGCAAAAGCTATTTATGAAAAGCCAACTGTTATTATTGCCCACACAATTCCGGGGAAAGGAGTTTCGTTTATGGAACGCGCGTATGCGTGGCACGGAAAATCTCCTTCCAAAGAACAAGCCCGCGCTGCTCTCAAAGAATTGCGTACGTTGGGAGGAAAAATAAGAGTTGAGTAAAAGTAATTTTCAATTACCAATTACCAATTTCCATTTAATTACCAATTTTAAAATTATATTATTGAAAATTCATTGACCATTGATTATTGAAACTTGATTATTTGTAGAATTATAAATTATTAATTATCAATTCTTCACTTTATAACTTGAAAATTTTAAAACCTGATAACTCTTATGCTTAATCCCGATTTACATTTGTCTCCCGATATTTTTTCAAAAACTGCTCCTCGCGCGGCGCTGCGTGACGGCTATGGAGAGGGTTTGTTGGAAGCGGGACAAAATAAACAAGTGGTTGTTCTAGCGGCTGATGTTGAAGAATCTACTCGCGTACAAGCATTTGCTCGTTTACACCCCGATCAATATATTGAGGTTGGTGTTGCGGAACAAAATATGGCAAGTATCGCGGCTGGTCTTGCGGTAAGCGGAAAAATTCCTTACATAAATTCATACGCCGTGTTTTCTCCGGGAAGAAATTGGGAACAAATTCGTACTACTATTGCGTACAATAATGCGAATGTAAAAATTGCGGGGCATCATGCGGGAATTACTACGGGTGCTGATGGTGCCACCCACCAGGCACTTGAAGATGTTGCGTTGATGCGTGCTTTACCCAATATGACTGTGCTTACCCCCTGTGATTCTATTGAGGCGCGTAGATTAACTACGCAGGCAGCTCTTATACCTGGACCGGTATATATTCGGTTGCAGCGAGAAAAAACTCCGCTACTTACCTCTGTACAAACTCCGTGTGTAATTGGAAAGTCAGATGTATTCTGGCTCCCGAAAACAAAAAAGATTTCGGTGGTGTTATTTGCTATGGGGGCTTTAACGTATCAGGCATTATTAGCCGCCAAAGAACTTGAAAAATTGCGTATTTCAGCGGCAGTTGTTCGGGTAAATACTATTAAGCCATTTGATGTTAAAACAGCTCGCGAGTGGTTGGTAAAAGCGGGCGCGGCGGTTACGATTGAAGAACATACGGTGTTAGGTGGATTGGGATCGGTGGTATCTGAGGTTGCTGGGCAAACACATCCGGTTCCCATTGAAATGGTTGGTATAAAAGATGTATTCGGACAATCGGGGTCCGCTCATCAATTATTACAAGCATATCATTTAGAACCGGCCGATATTGTGCACGCGGCACAAAGGGTTATTAAAAGAGTGTAGTTTTCTAATGATCAGTTTCCAATTATCAGTTTTCATTTAATTTTCAATTTGATAATTTTAAAATTTATTGGTCATTGATTATTGCTAATTGAAAATTCAACTTTAAACTATTCTCTTAATTTTCTTTTCTATAATACTTAATTAATTTTTTACCCATGTTTCTTATTTCTATTGGCACCGCAACGGTTGATTATATTGTTTCACTTCCGCAGAAAGAACGTGGTACAAAACTTACTTTTGAAAAAGGAAAAAAATATTATATTGAATCACCACTTATGCGTTCGGGAGGGGGAGCGTTAAATGTGGCAATAACCGCGGCGCGTAGTGGTGTTTCCACATTACTCGTTTCTGAATGGGGCGCTGATGCGGCCGGATCTTTTTTAGAGGGAGTGGTACGTAAAGAACATATTCAATCTCGAGTAACTATTTCTAGAAAAGAACCAACCGCAACTTCATTTATTTTTGTTTCTCCCGATGGCGAGCGAACCGTGTTTGGTTCTCGGGGAGCTCTTTCTCATTTTTCTCTTTCTGATATTCCTCCCGTGAAAACATTTGAGTCATCATGGGCATATATTGTTACCGGCACGTGGTCTCCCACAGTAATCATGAAATTAGTACGTACCCTAAAGAAGCAACATATACAAGTTGCACTGAGCCCTTCGGGTTATTTATTGGGGCAGGATCAAAAAACATTACTGCCGTTATTACAATTGAGCGATGTGGTTATTATGAATCGTAGCGAGGCGGCATTATTAACTCATATTGATTCCTCGCAACCTAAAAAAATATTTAAACGGCTTGATGAGTTGGTACGAGGTATTGCTATTATGACCGACAGCACACACGGCGCGGTGGTTTCTGATGGAGCTCATTTATTTACAGGCCCTGCGTTTCGGGCGCGCGTGGTTGACGAAACGGGAGCCGGAGACGCATTTGGTGGTGGTTTTGTGGTGGGGCTTATGGAATCGGGCGCGCGCTGTGCCAAAGGAGTGTGTGATGAAGATGAAATGGCGTACGCATTGAGTCGTGGTGCAGCAAACGCGGCATCGGTTGTTGAACACAAAGGAGCTACTGAGGGTATATTAACCAGAAAAGAATTTCTTACTCAAAAACGATGGCGTGATTACCGAGTACACATTGAACATTTGAAATAATTATGTCTAGTTTTAAGTTCTAAAACAATTATTAATTTCTAGTTTTGAATTCTAAGTTATTTTAAGTTTCAGGTTAGAATCTATGTCTTTCCCATCTTTTAAACAGAACAATGGTTTTACGCTTATCGAAATGCTTATTTCGGTGGCGATTTTGTCTATTATTACTGGTATTGGGGTTATTAACCTAACTAACTATAAAAACCGGCACAGTTTTGAGCTGGATACAAAAAATGTTTTGGAAGCAACTCGTAACGCCGAAAACAAATCTATTTTAGGAGATCAGGGGACCGGATGGGGTATTAAGTTTACTTCTAATGTAGATAATGGATATTTTGAAATATTTTCCGGGACCTCGTATGCAACCTCATCGGTGGTGGTTACTCAATATTTAAGTTCGGCTTCTCGTTTTTCAAATCCGCCTCCCGGATTTTCAAAAACAATTGTATTTGGGCAAATTACCGGTGTTCCCGATGCTTCGCAAATGATTGCGTTAAAAACAGTAACGGGTAGTGATTCATCTATAACTTCACTCGGGGCAAGAGGAACACTCAATCAATTACCCGGAAAGGATTTGGTTGGGTACTGGCCCATGGATGAAGGACTCGGAACTACCGCATATGATGCATCGGGTGGAGGAAATAATGGAACATTGCAAAACAGTCCAACGTGGCAAATAACATCAGCATGCAAAACGGGTCAATGTTTAAGTTTTAATGGGAGTACAAATTCTGTTGTGGTTCCAGGATCTGGTTCTAGTTTACAAACATCTTCTCAAATTAGTGTTTTCGTGTGGGTTAATCCTATCTCTACCAATCCGGGGCGCATCATTCAAAAAGATGGTACTTCCTACACTCGTTTATGGGAGCTTGGTTATTATGGTGGAATTCGTATGGAATTATGGCATTCAAATGGAGCTGCTATTTGTTGGGGTGGAGGATGTGGTGGTCCTCAACAGGCCCTTGCTCCAGGTCAGTGGGCTTTTGTTGGTTTTACGTTTGATGGTACTACTATTACCATGTATTACAACGGAGCAAGTATTGGCTCAACCTCGTTTCCGGGGGATATTAGAACTGATGGTGCTACTCCGGTAACTATTGGAGCTAACTGGGGAGCTAGTGAAATTTACAGCGGTCTTATTGATGATGCACGTATATATGACCGTGCGCTTACTGCTACCGAAGTGAAAACATTGTATGAAAGCTATTAATTTTAAATTAATAATTTAAAATTAATTTTTAAGCACGAATTTTTGAATTTTTGAAATAAATTCTAATGTTTAAAATTTGAAAAATTAAGTCTTATTTACAAAATTAAAAATTATAAAATTGGTGGATATTTTTTCTCAAATTAAAAAACGTGATGGTCAGTTGTTAATTGAGTTGTTAATCGCTCTGTTCGTGGGCGGTATGTTTATTTTGGGAGCAACGTTGGGCGTAACTTCTATTGTGCGTTATAGTTTTGAAACAAAAGGAAACCAAATCGCCTCTGGGTTTGCGAATGATCAATTAAACGATGTAAAGTCTTTAACCGATACCGGGTGGCATAATATATATGATCTTAATAAAGGAACCACGTATCATTATTATTTAAGTCAACGCGCGAGTAGCTCGGTCGTGGTGGGAGGAGACGAGAGTATGTTAGATAATGATGTTCAGGCAAATTTAATTGGTCAATGGAAATTTGACGAAGACACCGGAACCACCACATATGATAGTTCGGGAAACGGAAATGATGGAACGCTTACGAATGCTCCAACTCGAGTTGGCTCTTCTAGTTGTATAGCTGGAAGCTGTTTACAGTTTAATGGTGTTAATACTTATGTGAATGTGCCTGTTTTTAGTGGGGAACCAGTTGCAAGCTCCTCTCTAAGTATTGCTGGCTGGGTAAATTTTAGTAATTTGACCGGTTACCACGTTATTGCCTGTTTTGGAACAGATGGTGGTCCGCCAAGTGCATATGGGATATATAGTTATGGATCAAATCCAATTGCTTCTTTCTCCTCAAGCAACGGTGCGGCTACTGGTAATACAATCCTCGCCACTGGAAGATGGTATTATATAGTTGGTGTATATGATGGATTAACTAATAAAATATATGTAAATGGCTCTTTAGATAAGAGTGTTACTTATGGTTCAGGAAATATTATCAGTGGTCCTTTAGAAATAGGTGTTTGGTGCAATTATCAAAACAATCCAAGTTCCAATCAGTTAAATGGTTCCATAGACGATGTTCGGGTTTATAATCGTGCACTTACTGCCGATGAAATCTCAAAACTGTATAATAGTTCGGTATACACCAGATATTTTTCTGTTGAGAACGTGAATCGTGATACCAATGGGAACATTGCCTCAAGCGGGGGAACCGACGATCCCTCTACCCAAAAAATAACTACCACGGTAACTTGGGAAGGGGGGCGAAAAA
>JAKBUF010000021.1 GCA_021844025.1 bacterium
TTGAATAGAATTTATAGATATTGGGGTAATTATTTTTTTGCCCAAATTTATTACGATCGTACAAAATTTGGGCAAAATTCCTATTTCGTTACTTATTTCTTTCTTATTTGCTATTTAGGGCGGGGGATTTATACTTGAGGTATGTTATACGGGTATGATTCGTTAGTTCAATCTTTGAAGCGCCTTGCTGATGCGCGGGAGCTTTCGCACGCATATATATTTTTTGGGGAAGCGCAAACTGGAAAATTTTTACACGCACAGGCACTTGCGAACTATTTAGAAACAGGAGTGTTTGATGCACCAACCAAAGTATTACAAGAGACACATGTAGTAACCATGGAAAAAGAAGACGACGCGGAATCTGATACCGAGCGCATGGGGATTCACGCAGTGCATCGCGCTATTCATTTTTTGCGCCAGAGTCCGGTGTTTTCTCCGTATCGGGTAGTTATTGTGCGCGACGTTGAGTGGCTTACTGATCAGGCTCAAAACGCATTACTTAAAATATTAGAAGAACCTCCTCAGCAAAGCATTATTATTCTTACCGTGACTGATCCGGGAGTTTGTTTGCCCGCAGTTGCGTCGCGTGCCCAGAAAGTACATTTTAAGACGCTCTCTAACCAGGAAATGGGGGAATATATACGAGGTATTGACTTTTCTAGTGGAAGTGGTATAATGGACTCCGTAAGCTTAATTCAGAGTTCTTTTGGTAGAATTGGACGTTTAGAGTCTTTATTACATCCGACTGCTTTAGATCAAGATATTGCTCGTGTGGTGGCCTCTTTGGTTGCTATTAAAATCGATGCGGACCGTGAACGAATCACGGAAACCATATTAGCACTTGATCAAAAAGATCCTCGGAATACGGTGGCATTATGTGAGGCGTTAGAAATAGCGCTTCGCTCCGCCCCCGCGTCACGTGCGGCACTTGCCCAAACTATACGGCTCATAACACAACTCCAAACACTCACATTAAGCAAACGCATTCATTTTAAAAAATTATTATGTCTGATAAAGTAAGTTTTTCACTTTTATTTGTTCTTGCCCTCATTGTTTTATACATAGGGTTTAACGGAACCTCAAACGCGCTTGGCGCTTCGTTTGGTATGGGAGATTTAGCGGCCTCATTTTCTGGGGGAAGCTCACGGGGGAACGTGAGCCTTTTGGCGTCGGCTGCTTCGGTTATTGGAGGTGCTCCTTCCACACAAACCGGACGATTCTTAGTTTCTTTTGATACCTTGCGTAACGTGTATCCGGCAACCGTGAGTTCTCAAAAAGGATCACTGCGCGTATATGATGTTACGGTAAACACACATACCCGCCCCGATACGTTATATGTTTCTACTAACCAGGGGTTGTATTATAGTAACGATACCGGACTTACCTGGCACGTGCTTACGTCTACGAACGGAGAATTAACTGCGGGAAGTGTTGTGTTGCGTGTGATTCCTGTTGGGGTGAATGCGTATATTTTATCTGTTTTTCAAAATGAAACCGGATACGTGTATTACACCTCCGATGCGTTTGGAACTTTTAAAACACTCATGTCGTTTAATGGAGAGGGCGCGTATGACTTATCTTTGTATGGCAAGGTGTTGTATGTGGGTATGTCTAACGGACAGTTAATTCAGTACCGCATGGACACGGGTACATTGCGCGTAAGTGAAACATTTTCTTCTCCAATTGTACGTTTATATAATAATGGAGACGGATTCTTTTATGTGTTCTTAAAATCAGGAGCCTTGTTACAAGCAACTGGTCCTACTGGAGAGTTTAAAAAGATTTCTTTAAAGAGTGGGTGGTTTTCTTCGGGGTCTATGCGCAGTGTGTCATTCGCGTCGTCGGGTGATATATATGCGCTGGGGAGCGATGGTGTGTATCGCAGCCAGAATTATGGAGTTACCTTTGAGTTGTTAGATAAAATTCCGTTGCTTGAAAAACAAGTAGACGCAGTTGGCGTTTTGGGTAATACCGTATATGTGATGTCTGCGGGGCGTATGTATGTGAGCACTGATGGTGGCGACAGTTGGAAATTGCAAGACAACATTCCGGCAGACTTTGTGGTTTCGCAGTTTTACTTCTTAGGAGGAGGACGGGTGATATTGAGTGAATAGACTCACCCAAAATAGTTCTAAGTTTTTAGTTTTAAGTTTTGAATGTTGATTAAAAATCCCGATATTGTCGGGATTTTTTTATAAAACGAACAAGAAATGTGTCAACTGTGTTATTTGCACACGATAGATGTTTCGTTTAGAATGGAACACAGGAGAAAGGAAAAAGGTGAAAGGCAAAAGACTTATGGGTGCACAATATAAATTTCTGCTTTTTACTTTTTCCTTTACCCTTTTAACCCTTAACTGACTTATGTTTCTTACCGCGCTTGATTTAGGATCATCATCTATAAAAGGAATTGTAGCTGACCTCAAAAAAGATGGTTCGCTGGTTCTGGTAAAATTGGTAAAGCGCGATTCACGAGGAATTAAACGTGGAGAAATTTTGTATCCGGAAGAAACGGTAAAAAGTTTGTTTGAGGTGCTGAGTGAAATAAAACATTTTGATAAAAAATGTTTGCGCAATCTTATTTTTGGTATTTCGGGAACCAAAGTTAAATTTCATTTATCGCGCGCGGCGGTTTCTATTCCGCGTCCTGATTTTGAAATTTTACCCGAAGATGTTGAGCGCGTAGTAAAAGAATCTATGGCAGTAAATTTGCCTGCGGGGTGGCAGATTATTCATTCGTTCCCGCGTGAATTTATGATTGACGATATCGAAGTTGATGACACGAATGTAGTGGGGCTTTCGGGAAAAAAATTGGAAGCGAATGTGGTTTTGATTTCAGTGTTTTCTTCTATTTATAAAAACTTTTTAAAACTTGCACACTTAGTGCTGGGTAAGCGAAGTGATTTTGACGGCAGTATTATTTTTACTCCGATTGCGTGTGAGCGATCGGTGCTTACGAAGAATCAGAAAGACTTGGGAGTAGTACTTATTGATATTGGATTTGGAACTACCAGTATGGTGGTGTATCAAGATGGAAAAATGATTTTAGCAAAAGTGTTGCCGGTTGGATCGGGAAATATTACTAACGATGTCGCCATCGGACTCAAATGTTCCATGGAAGCGGCGGAGGCAATTAAACTTTCATTGGGGTGTGCGTTTTCTCGAGAGGTATCGGTAAAAGATAAAGTAGATTTAGCGGAATATGACCCCGAGCTACATACGCAGGTGTCTCGTAAATATATTGCTGAGATTATAGAGGTTCGCGTGCGTGAAATATGTTCATTAATTAACGCAGAACTCAAATCAATCGGAAAAGCCGGTAAATTGCCCGCGGGAGCCATTATTGTGGGTGGGGGGGCAAAGCTGTCGGGTATTACCGATATCATGCGTGAGGAGCTTAAATTCCCCGCTCATATAGGGTTTCCGCGTCTGGATGAGTGTGAGGTAGCAAGTGCCCACTTGACTGATGAGGTACAAGATCCTGAAATGGCGGCAGTGTGTGGACTCCTCCTTACCCGATATGATATGCTTGCCAAAAAAGATGGCGGGTTTGGTTTGGGGGGAGAGACCTCGTACAACGTAAACGAACCGTGGATTAAAAGGATTTTGAAAACATTAATGGCATCAGAATAAACCGCAATATTTTTTTTGAATTTTTAATGAATACATTTTAAAAATACATTCTTGGGTATGAAAAAGAATAAAAAAATAAAAAAGTCTAAAAAGAAAATAAAAAATGTTGCTTCGGTGCGCGGTACTGATCTGGTGCGTTCGCATGTTTCAAAAATCACTTCTTTAAAAGAAGCCCCAGGAGCAAAAATTAAAGTGGTTGGAGTTGGGGGAGCGGGCGGAAACGCGCTTACTCGCATGCATGATTTTTTTCCACGCAGTGTTGAGTTAATTGCTATTAATACCGACATCCAAGACTTACAAGAATGTAATGCGCGCAAGAAAATTTATATTGGGCGTCAGATTACCAAAGGATTAGGTGCGGGCATGAACCCTGAGTTGGGAAAACAAGCCGCCGAAGAAAATCATGATGAAATTGCACAGGCACTTGCGGGTGCTGATATGATTTTTATTGCCGCGGGATTTGGGGGAGGCACGGGGAGCGGTGCGGCTCCGGTGGTTGCCGAGATTGCGCAAGAGATGGGAATTTTAACGGTGGCCATTGTGACCAAGCCGTTTTCGTTTGAGGGGTCACAGCGCGCGCAAATTGCACAAGAGGCACTCGTGAAATTAAAAGATCGTGTAGATACGTTTATTACTATTTCTAACGATAAAATCTTTTCGGTTATTGATAAAGACACTTCATTACGCAAGGCATTTGAGGCTATTGATGAAATTTTAAAAAATGCGGTGTTGGGAATTACGGAGCTTATTATGTCTCCGGGAATTATTAATGTTGATTTTGCCGATGTAAAAACTATTGTCCAAAATTCCGGACCCTCTATTATTGGAGTAGGTATTGGATCGGGCAAAGATCGTGCCGGAGTTTCCGCACACGCTGCTTTAAGTTCGCCGCTTTTGGAAACGGTGATTGATGGTGCGAAGGGGGTACTCTTTAGTATTTCGGGACATCGAGACATTAAAATGAGTGAAGTAAATGAAATTGCGCGCATTATTTCTGAGAATGTTGATCCAAGTGCGCGTATTATTTTTGGTACGTATTATGATCGGCGTCTGAATAAGGGCAATATTAAGGTTACTCTTATTGCAACTGGATTTGGAGCTTCATTTGGTAAGAATATGAATTTATTTGGCGACTTTGAACAATTTTCTCGAACTTCTACTCATGAAGATACCGTTGAGTCGCGGGTGTCTCCTTTAATTACTCACGAAAGTGTTGCTCCTCGAAAAGAAACTTTATTTGATTTACCGACTTTTTCTAAGAAAGACAAAAAACATACCCCAGAATCAGCTACTGTTTCTGAATCAAAAACCGCGCCCGTTGAAATTGATACACACATTGAAACAGAAGAAGATGATGAGTCAGTTGCTCCACATGGATTTATAGAAGAACAATCCGAGGATGCCGATAGTATTTGGGAAATTCCTACCTTTCTGCGTCGAAAGAAAAAATAACATACACCATTAATAATAATAATTAAAACGTCGTTTTTATAAAAACATAATCAATACAACACCTATGCAAAAAAAAATTGCGGGGGGAAAACAGGCAGTTTTGTCGCTGAAACGGGTATTTACCCATACGGGAAAAGATCCTTTTAAAGAAGTAAAGTGGGTTAAACGAGATGCCGTAGTGGGAAGTGGGGCAAAAACCGTTTTTGAGCAAAAGCATGTTTTGTTCCCGGAATTCTGGTCACTCAACGCGGTTAACATAACCGCTTCAAAATATTTTAGAGGTAAATTAGGTACGCCAGAGCGTGAGTCTAGTTTACAACAAATGATTTCTCGTGTTACTCGCACGATTCGTGCGTGGGGTGAACGCGGCGGTTATTTTGCAAATGTCGCGCAAGCCGACATTTTTGAAGATGAACTAAAATATATTTTGTTACACCAGAAAGGATCTTTTAATTCTCCGGTGTGGTTTAATGTGGGTATTAAAGAAAATCCGCAATGTTCCGCGTGTTTTATTTTGTCGGTAGATGACACTATGCCCGCGATTTTAGATTGGATTAAGACCGAGGGAATGATTTTTAAAGGAGGATCGGGCGCAGGGGTTAATCTTTCTTCGTTGCGTTCCAAACGTGAGCAGCTGTCTATTGGGGGGTATGCCTCTGGTCCTGTTTCTTTTATGCGGGGAGCCGATTCGGTTGCGGGTATGATTAAATCAGGAGGAGCAACCCGCCGCGCGGCTAAAATGGTTATTTTGAATGTGGAGCATCCGGATATTATGGATTTTATTCACGCCAAAGCCGAAGAAGAAAAGAAAGTACGTGCGTTGATGGATGCGGGGTATAATATGGCGGATCTTAATAATGAAGCATGGAATTCAATTCAATTTCAGAACGCGAACAACTCAGTTCGTTTGAGTGATGAATTTATGAAAGCGGTGGAGCAGGATGGTGAGTGGCAAACTAAGTATGTAACCAATGGTAAACCCGCGCAAACCTATAAAGCGCGAGAAATTCTTTCTGAAATAGCGAAAGCCGCGTGGGAATGTGGAGACCCCGGGGTTCAGTTTGATACTATTATTAACAAATGGCATACATGTCCGAATTCGGGAAGAATTAATGGATCAAACCCTTGCTCCGAATATATGCACCTGGATAACTCCGCGTGCAATTTGGCCTCTATTAATTTGTTGAAGTTTTTAAATGCAAACGGAACGTTTAAAACCGATGAATTTAAACACACTGTTGCTATATTCATTCTTGCTCAAGAAATTATTGTGGGGGGGTCCAGTTACCCAACCGAATTAATTGGTAAAAATGCGCGCGCGTTTCGTGAGCTTGGTTTAGGATTTGCAAACCTGGGAGCATTTCTTATGACAAAAGGAATTGCATATGATTCTGATGAAGGGCGCGCGTGGGCAGGAGCAATTTCATCACTTCTTTCTGGAGAAGCGTATCGATATTCTGCGCTTATTGCCCAGCGAGTAGGTACCTTTGAAGGGTATGCGCTTAATCGCGAGCCCATGCTTGGGGTTATT
Source organism: bacterium (assembly GCA_021844025.1). GTDB lineage: Bacteria > Patescibacteriota > Minisyncoccia > UBA6257 > JAGOQP01 > JAKBUF01. Next base: position 6,617 of record JAKBUF010000021.1, read on the forward strand.
AAACAACACGGAGCGGAATCAAAAAAAATACACCGAGCACTCTTAAAAGACAAGAAACTTGCCCATGAATCGTTGCAGGCGTGGCAAGACGCGTATGTAGCTGGAAAGAAATTTGGATTTCGTAATTCTCAAGTAAGTGTTATTGCTCCTACGGGTACTATTTCATTTATGATGGACTGCGACACGACTGGCATTGAACCTGATTTTTCATTGGTTAAAATGAAACAATTGGTGGGTGGAGGATGGATGAAAATTGTAAATGAAAGTGTGAGCGCTTCACTTACTCGTTTGGGGTATACTCCCACAGAGGTAAAAAAGATTGTTGCGTATATGGCACAGACAGGTATGGCAGAGGGAGCACCGGGATTAAAAGAAAAACACGTTTCTATTTTTGATTGCGCGGTAAAGCCGCCCCAAGGAACGCGCACTATTTCATGGAAGGGACACGTACGAATGGTTGCGGCGGTACAACCGTTTATTTCAGGAGCTATCTCAAAGACATTTAACATGTCTCATGAAGTTACCAAGGAAGAAATTGAAGAAGCATACCGCATGGCATGGAAGTTGGGTATTAAAGCGTTTGCGGTGTATCGTGATGGTAGTAAGGCAACTCAGCCGCTTTCCTCAGGAGGAGATAAAAAAGAAAAAGATACCAATACAAAGAACGAAACAACCCAAAAACCTTCTACTCAGGTAATGCGCCAACGATTGCCCGCAACGCGTACTTCATTAACCCATAGATTTTCAGTAGCTGGTCATAAGGGATATCTTACCTACAGTACGTATGAAGATGGGCGGCTCGCTGAGATTTTTATTCGTATGGCAAAGCAGGGAAGTACACTTTCGGGTTTGTTGGATGCGTTTGCTATATCAGTTTCTATGGCCCTACAATATGGCGTTCCCTTAAAGGCATTGTCTCACAAATTTATTTATAGCCGATTTGAACCCGCGGGATTTACCGAGAATCCAGAGATTCGTATGGCGACCAGCATTATTGATTATATTTTTAGATTTCTTACTATGTCGTTTTTGCCCCAAGATGAATTATCTGAGTTTGGTATTGAACGGCAGTTGTTTATTAAAGAATCAGCAGGAAACCCCGTGTCATTAGTAAAAGAAGAAATTCGTGAAACATCTCCGATTACTGCAACTTTAGTAAGTGTGAATGGATCTGATGAATTGCCCCATGAACACAAAAAAGAATCTAGCAAGAAGGTGGGTGTGTCTGCGGGCACCGTGTGTCGTAATTGTGGAGGTATGATGGTTCGCACGGGAACGTGTATGACTTGCAATCAATGCGGTAATTCTTCGGGTGGGTGCTCATAAGATGTATATGCGCATAAAGACACTTTTTGGTATTGCGTTGTTATTTGCGGTGTTGGGACTCTTAAATGCGGGGTTTGTGTATGTGCGGGTGCAGAGTGGTGGTCCCTTGCCTTGTTTTGTGGTAAGTGGGTGTGATGTGGTACAGGCCTCTTCGTATGCATATCTATTTGGCGTTCCTCTTTCATTGTGGGGGGCACTGTATTATGCTCTTGTCGCCTTCAGTTCTTTGTTTTTATTTATTATTTCGTCTCGTGCTGAGTGGAATATTCGTTATATTCATATATTGCGTGTATGGTTTTTGTTGGTAGCGTTTGGATTTTTGTTCTCGTGGTATCTATTTGCTCTACAAGCATTTATTATTGGTGCGTTTTGTTCTTCGTGCTTATTTTCTTTAATTGATGTTATTTTTATAACCGCGTCTGCTATAGTGGTTCGTCGGAGAACTTGTATAAGGACAGCTCCCGAAACACCAAAACCGTAAACCCTAGTATTTACTTTGTTTTTTAGGGCATAGTATGCTATACTGTGGACATAATAAAAGGTCGGTACCCATTCATAAGACAATCTATTATTATGAAGAAACAAGATTTTGTTGAAGTGGTTATGAAAGCGGGTGGTATTGAGGTTAAGAAAACTGCCGCCGCTGTTGTTGATGCTATCTTTGATACCATCAT
>JAKBUF010000022.1 GCA_021844025.1 bacterium
CGCGTAACATCCTATAGTATATCATACGACCCAGCACTTTTATTGGAGGCATACTTTGCTCCTCTCACAAAAACCATATATACTATATAATATGAGCATGCATCATGCGCCGCGTATAAAATCACTTTCGCAACCAAAGCGATTGGTGATATTTTTTGTGGCAGTGGTATTACTTATTATTACTGCTTTTATTGATTGGTCTTTGTGGACGTGGATCGGACTGGGGGGATTAGTATTAGTAGCTGTTGGATGGAAGATGAAAAAATAACAATTAAGTTATCAAGTTAAAAGTTATAAAGTTCTAAAGATATTTGTGTAAATTGTCTCTTGAAAACTTTAAAACCTGAAAACTGTAAAACTATTATATGACTGAGGAAGAAAAGCGAGTTGAAGTAATTGCCAAAGCACTTCCGGCAATTGTTTCTATCAGCGTATCAAAAAAAATAGAAACTGTAAGCCAAAAAAAATCAGGTGGTGTTTTTCCGTTGTTTGAACGGGATCGCGCAAAAATGAAATCTATAAATCAACGCATGACCGGAGATCAGCTCGATTTTGGAGGCGGGTCCGGGTTTATTGTTGATGCCGCGGGAATCATTATCACCAACATTCATGTTATTAAACAACAATCACTAGATTATGAGGTCACGTTGCACGATGGATCTATTCATCAAGCGCGACTTGTTGATGTGGACCCTATTCACGACGTAGCATACCTGCGCATGATTACTTCTCCCTCACAAACATTCTCTGTTCTTTCGCTAGGAAATTCTGCCCACGTACAACTGGGGCAAACGGTATATGCCATTGGCGATGTACTGGGTGTTTTTCCTGATACGGTTTCTCGCGGTATTGTATCGGGACTTGGGCGTACTATAGAAGCTCACAATGAAGAACGAAAAGAAACTCTACACGATCTTATCCAAACCGATGCCGCCATCAACCCCGGCAATTCAGGAGGTCCTTTATTAAACAGCGATGGAGAAGTGATTGGTATTAATTCCGCAAATGTTTCACAAGCAGAAAATATTGGGTTTGCGGTTCCTATTAATTCTATAAAAAACGACCTGCAAGATATTATTACTCAAGGAAAAATTCGCCGTGCTTTTTTGGGAGTACGACACGTGGTTATTACGCACACCATTGCCCGTGGGCTTAATTTACCGGTTCGTGAGGGAATTTTAGTAACGAGTCCCTCACCGCATCAGTCGGCAATTATTGGAAAAAGTCCCGCCGACAAAGCAGGAGTACGCGAGAATGATATTATTGTTTCTATAAACGATACTCCCCTCAACGAACGCTACACGTTGGAAGATTTTTTGGAAGACGCAAAAGGAAACGATGAAGCGCACATGCGAATTATACGAGATGGAAAAGAAATTGTTTTGGTTGCAACCTTATTAGAAAAACCAGCTGTATAATTGGTTCACTAAGCGGCTTTTGATGCATTCTGTTTCTCTTGTAACTGACGCACGGTTTCTAGCGCGCATTTTGCGTAATCATTATTTGTTTTTAGTCCACGCAGAATAGACACCTCGTCAATATTTTTTAAACTCAACAAACGCAACAGGTTTGATATTTTTTCTGCAATTGTATTTTCTAATTCCGGATGATCCCGATACAATAAATTAACTTTCTTTTCTAATTGATCCGATTCCAATGTCTCAGAAATACTTGATTCCCCCACCGCATCACACAATGCGTGGGCATATGTTTTACATGCATCAAGTGTTTCTTCAAGAGCGCCCTTACATACGAGATTTTGCGCACACTCTTCTCGTAATCGTTGTATGGGTAAGGCATACACCCGACTACTTTTTTCTTCTTCAAACGAAAACGATTTCATATATTATTGTTCGTGTACCATATATATGGTACATGCATATATACTATATACGAATATATATAGTATACTCTTTTTGCAGAAGAGTACACGAAACGTCTTTGTTTTATTCTTAGCCCAAATTTGTCACGATCGTGACAAATTTGGGCCAAAGATATAATTACACAATACCGCAAATCAAAAACTCCGCATAATATGCGGAGTTTTTGACCCTGTGTACACAGAGTTTATTTACTAAGTTTACTTATCGGGTTTGGCTTGAAGAAGCATTCCCCTGCATCATCGCCGGACCGCGCACCGTTCCATTAGTGTCTGCGTTGTACCCATATCCATATCCCCCTCTATCATTCCAATCCATCATGGACGAGTTATAGCGGTATCCGTGCATCATGCCGTATCCATCACCATATCCGCTGTAGCGGAAAATTGCCGCCATGTTTCCAAACCAGAAACCGGCGCAGAATATGAACGTGATTAATAAAATACCCAACACCCAACGCGCTACCGCATGCCGGTGGCACCCGCATCCGCACCACCCACTCATGCACATCTTGCCTGAGGAGTGATTGCACATAACGCATTTGCATCCTTCCGGATGATTTTCTTTTTTCATTTCTTCCATAAAATATATGAAATTATATTATGTATAGAGTGACCACTCTATCTATATATAAGTATACGATACTTTTTGTTATTTTGGTACAGTTGTTGATTATTTTACCTGTATACGGCACACTATACGTTCTATGCCAAACGACGAGACTATTTTACGATTCAATGAAGTAACATTTGAGTTTGGGCACAAAAAACCTATTTTACATGAGGCGAGTTTTTCGTTACGACGCGGAGCAAAAGTAACTCTTATGGGGCAAAACGGTGTAGGTAAAAGTACTATTTTTAAACTCATTATGGGAACTCTCAAACCGGAAGCAGGAAGTATTACCACTACCCCCCATACCACCATAGCCACCGCGCGGCAAGTTATTCCGCGTGAACAGATGCACTACACTATAAAAGAATTTTTTGAGAGCGTGTTTACAAAAAAAATATATAACATTGATTCGCACATAGACGCCGTGCTTGAGGTGGTACGAGTGCAAGCACCACATCATAAAACTCTCAACTCATTTTCAGGAGGGCAACAAGCGCGACTTCTGCTCGCACAAGCGCTTATTCAAAATCCAGACATACTCTTACTGGACGAGCCAACAAATAATTTAGACAAGGAAGGGGTGGCGCATCTGACACAATTCCTTATACAGTACCCAAAAACATGCATGGTGATTTCTCATGATGCCGATTTTTTGAATACATTTACACATGGTGTGTTATATGTAGAGGCGTTTTCTCATAGTATTGAACAATACACAGGAAATTATTTTAAAGTGGTTTCCGAAATTACCGCGCGCCGAGAACGTGAACGTATGAAAAACGCGCGCCTTGAAAAAGACATAGAACATCGCAAAGAAAAAGCGAATTTTTTTGGACAAAAAGGAGGACACTTACGCGATGTGGCGCGCAAAATGAGAGAAAAAATTGAAGACCTTGAAGAGGAGACGGTTGTGGTGCGCCGAGAAGATAAAACCATACGGCCATTCACTATCCCCTGCCAAGAGCATATTGGCGGAGTTATTCTTTCACTATCTTCTGTTTCTTTTATGCACCCGCAAGAACAAGTGGTCGTTACAAAAAAAGTAAAAATAGAATTACGTAAAAAAGAACGATTACTTTTAACAGGACCAAACGGAATTGGTAAAACAACCTTATTGCAAACCCTTGCAAGCGGGCACGCAAAAGGAGAGTCAATTAAAAAAGACACACACATTGGGTATTACCGCCAAGATTTTTCGGCTTTAGATTTTGAGGAGACCCCCTATGAAGCACTTAAAATAGTAATAAAGAAGGGAGGCGAAGAAGAATTACGCTCATACGCGGCGGGGTTTTTATTGGATGCTGAAATATTAAAAACAAAAATTGGAGCGCTTTCTGAGGGGCAAAAGGGACTAGTGGCATTCGCAAAAATCGCGCAGGAACATCCGGGAATTTTAATTTTAGACGAGCCCACAAATCATATAAACTTTCGCCACTTGCCTATAATTGCAAAGGCCCTTGATTCATATGAAGGAGCGATGATTTTAGTAAGTCATTTTCCTGAATTTGTAAAACAAATCCGCATTGACTATACCCTGGATCTCGGAAATTTATAAAAACTTGACAACTAATCAAAAATAATATAGTATAAAAGCTCATTAATTATCTCACCGAGACCTCGCGCTTATAAGCTGTTGTAGGATTCTGTGCGACAGCTTATTATGTACAAAAAAACAACCTCATATGGAAGAGGGGTCCATAGACCTTTTCGTCCTTCATTTTCCAAATCACGTAGATCCGCTTCATCGCGATCACGCAATGGACGCGGTCGGCAAATTATTGATATATCGCGATTTATTAATAAACCAACGTCCACAGAAATTACTCCCGCGTTTGTTCCCAAACACACCTTTGGTGATTTTGCGATCTCGGATCAACTCAAAAAAAATATTACGGCAAAAGGGTACACCTCCCCCACCCCCATTCAAGATCAAATTATTCAACTTATTTTAGAAGGATCCGATGTGGTGGGGCTGGCAAATACGGGTACTGGAAAAACCGGAGCATTTCTAATTCCGTTAATACAAAAGGTACTTACCAACACGAGAGAAAAAATACTCATTGTAGTACCCACACGCGAACTTGCCATACAAACCGACCAAGAATTTAAAAGTTTTGCGGGGGGCACACGTATGTTTAGCGCGTGTTGCGTAGGAGGAGCCTCCATTGGAAAACAAATCTCAGAACTGAGACATTATAATAGTTTTGTTATAGGAACACCGGGACGCTTAAAAGATTTAGTGCAAAGAAAATATATAAAACTTGAACAATTTTCTACCATTGTATTGGATGAGGCGGATCGTATGCTTGATATGGGTTTTATTAACGATATGCGTTTGCTTATAAAAGGCATGCCACAAAAACGACACACGCTTTTCTTCTCGGCAACATTATCAAGCGCCATTGAGGAACTCATTAAAGAATTTCTTACAAACCCAAAAAGGATCTCGGTAAAAACAGGAGACACGGCAAAAAATGTAGACCAAGATGTGATACGCGTTGGCACAAAATCAAAAATGGAATTACTCCAAAACGTACTACGCGAAAAAGAATGTCACAAAGTTCTCATTTTTGGGAGAACAAAATATGGGGTTGAAAAATTAAGCAAAACATTAACCGAGCGCGGATTTTATGCCGACTCAATACACGGAGATAAAATTCACGCACGCAGACAACGCGCACTGGCCGCTTTTAAAGAAGGACGTATAAATATTTTAGTTGCCACCGATGTTGCGGCACGAGGGTTGGACATACCTAATGTAACTCACGTTATCAATTTTGATACTCCTATGACCTACGATGATTACGTGCACCGCGTTGGACGAACCGGACGCGGAGATAACAAGGGAAAAGCGCTCACATTTGTAGATTAAGCACTCATAAGCAACACAACGCTCCGTGAAAATTATACTTTCACGGAGTTTTGTTTTTATAGGTGAAAAGTTTATACTGTTACTATATGCAGTCTAAAAAGAAGAATTCGGTATATTTGTTTTATAACAACCATATAGCGTCAAGCAAGCAGTGGGCAAAAAAAATTACCCAATGGCTTATTAAAAATAATGTACAAATTTCAGACACCGCGGCATCGGCCTATACGATTATAGTGCTGGGAGGCGATGGCACTATTCTTGAGGCAGCTCGAAAGTTTCAAAAAAATCACCGCATAATTCTTGGATTAAACCTGGGAAAGGTTGGTTTTTTAGCGTCAGTAAGAGAACAAAAAAAATTCATTCCTCAACTCAAACGTTTTTTTGCGGGAGATTACACGGTAATGAAACGAGTTATGATTGCCACAACGGTGCATCGCAATCACAAAGCAGTATTTCATTCAAACGCGCTCAATGAAGTAATTGTTCAAAATCCACTCGGTATGCTTGAGGCTGAAATATGTATTGATGGATTTTCTATGCAACATATTCGCGGTACGGGAGTGCTTGTGTCTACTCCAACAGGATCCACCGCATTTAATCTTTCTGCGCACGGACCCATTATTATGCCCGACATTCATTGCTTTATTGTTACAGAATTATTAGACCATAATATTCCTACTCCAAGCGTAGTCATACAACCCAATCACACCATCACCGTTGTTATAAATAATTTTAGAAAACAGGGGCTCCTCTCTCACTCACAAACAAATAAACCCCTTGATGTTATTCTTTCTACCGATGGGGAGTCTATATTCCCCTTACAGGAAGGAGACGTGGTAACTATTACTCGTTCTCCACAGTCGGTTTATTTTGCCGAGCTTGAAGAAAATTATTTCCTTAAAAGTGTTCAAGAAAAATTTTTATTTCAATAATTATCTATGTGGATTATTCCTCTTGCGTTTCTTATTATATTTGAGATCGTGGCAGATATTTTTGCAAAAGAGTGGTCTTTAAAGTCCTCGGTAATTTTATGGGTCGCGGCCATTGGGTCATATGTCATTGCAAATACATTTTGGTTGTTTGCGCTTAAACAAGGATCGGGACTTGCGCGTGGAGCATCTATATTTTCAGTCGCCAGCGCATTACTGGCCCTGGTAATTGGCATTATTATGTATAAAGAGCAATTATCCACTATTGAATATGTGGGAATTGGACTGGGGGTCGTGTCTCTGTTGTGTATCTTTTGGAATGATATTATATAATCAAACGCATGAAAAAAATCACCTGGAATCTAAAACCCCTACTCGCAAATGATCATGATGCGCGCATGGTTACTGAACAACAAGAGATAACAAAACATATTGCTACTTTTATTGCGCGCTGGAAACCAAAGACTGCGCAACTTTCTAACCCGCGCATATTACGTAGCGCATTAGACGAATACGAACAGATACGCGCCACTCATAGCACTGGAGGAAACGCCGAATATTATTTTTGGCTCAGGAGTACACAGGATCAAACCAATAACACGGTAAAAGCTCAAAAAAATAAGTGCGAGGAATTTTCCACCAGACAAGAAAATGAATTACTCTTTTTTACTCATGCTATTGCCCATCTGCCCCAAACAAAACAAAAACAATTACTACGTCATCCGTTATTAAAACCTTACACGCATTTTTTGGATCGTTTATTTACCGAGGCACAGTATTTACTTTCTGAACCAGAAGAAAAAATAATTGGGTTATTGGCTGGCCCCTCGCATAGCGACTGGACGCATCTTACTTCTGAATTACTCGCCAAATCGCAACGAACTATTTACAACGCACACAATAAAAAAGAAAAACTCCCCTTTTCAGAAATTGTGGCGCTCACCAATAACCAACACAAACAAGTACGCGACACTGCGGCGCGTGCCATGAACGATATTTTAGAACAATACGCAGACATTGCCGAAGCAGAAATAAATGCCATTTTCAAACGCAAAAAGGCACTTGATGATGCACGCGGGTTCACACGCCCCGACCAGTCACGATACCTAAGCGACGACGTAGACCCGAAAACTATAGATGCATTACTTAAAACTGTTTCCTCATATAATCATATTTCGCAAGACTTTTATAAACTCAAAGCAAACCTATTTGGAAAAAAACAACTTGCCTATCATGAACGAAATTTATTACCCAAAACAGCCGACATTTCATACACATACGAAGAAAGTCTGCGGGTGGTACGGCGGGTACTGGGAAATTTAGACCCCCAGTTTGGCTCTATTGTTGATGGGTTTGTTGCCGGCAAACAAATAGATGTGTACCCGTCGCGTGGAAAACGTGACGGCGCGTTTTGTTCGTACAACACCAAGTCTCAGCCAGTGTATGTATTGCTCAACCATACCAACAAGCTGCGCGATGTATTTACTCTGGCGCATGAACTGGGGCACGGTATTAATGACGAACTTATGCGCGTGCAACATGGTTTATATTTTGCCACTCCTCTTTCCACCGCCGAAGTTGCCAGCACTTTTATGGAAGATTTTGTGTTTGAAGAAATAACAAAAAAAATAAC
>JAKBUF010000023.1 GCA_021844025.1 bacterium
GACCGCTATATCCTTTTTTCACTAAGTATTCTATCTCCTGACGTTCAACGTAGGAGAGATTTGTGGTGTGTATCTGACGCATACTTCTATGCTAGCAGAGTGTCCGTAGATATTCCGGAATTGGCGTAACTAGCTGGGCATAGTTCATTAAAAAGGAGGTTCAAATGGACCAAGTATCAGAAAAAAATAGCGTTCTTTCTGAAAGAGTTATTGGAGTTGCCCCCTCAAGAGAGGAGTGGATTGACAGACTTAACAAAGCAAATGATGTAAAAACACTAGTAGGATTATTGCATTACGGGTTAGACCTTGATATGGACGGAGATATCTCAAGATCTGACATTATATGCATATATTTTGATTATGCATATGGATATAATAATTCCATGTCATTCTCCGGAAAAGATTCGGATCCGTTCGCAATGCGCATCATAGACCTCGGGTTTGAAACAAGATCGTCGGTAAACAAGGATTTTCTAAAGCAGTATGTATCCGCAAAAGCATTCGATACACTTTGCAAGAAATTCCTTAAAAACAGGAGTAGGGATTCCGGAGAAAAACCAACCTGGTGGGATGATGTTATATATAACCAAAAAATATTTGAAAAAATACTATGGTTTTTCGAATATTCTGGAAACATTCCATTTCGCAGTTCAAAACCCATCAGGCACGAAGAGAGCACAGCGATTGAATTCTTACTGAAATTATCAAAAGCCGCGTGGATAGCAATAGCCCCAAGTAAGAAAATATCAACCAGCCTAATAGAAAACAGAGATCACTTCATTAAGATCCTCTGGAGCCTAGATGAACTGGATTTTCTAGTAGAACACTGGAAATCTTTGTCAAAAGAAGATTTTTCCACACTGAAACGTCTTGCGGAAAATCTCAAAGATTATCGGGGACCGGTTTCTCTCACTGACGCTTTCATAGAAGGAAACAATATGGCGACATGTTATCAGCTTATCGCGAAAAAAGCAGAGCTAAGTAACTGGAGCTTCCCCACAAGACAAGAGATTATTGAGAAATATGAGTAATAAACACATCCGAAGAGCGCGTTAGAACGCGCTCTTTATTTATCTATAATAACTATTGAAACAAATTCATAAATGGTTCGTTATATAATAACACAAGCATATGTATAGACGTATTCACGAAATAAATAAAAGAAACAATAAAAACCCGTTGCAGTTGGTGGTTTTTTCTTGCACCGCGTACGGGAACTGTATACTTTTATTTAGTCGTGAGAAACGAAATTTTTAAGACCCCCCTCTTTAAATAATTATAAAATCTCGACTGAATAAAAGTCGAGATTTTTTATTCAGTATAAGTTCTTTTAAAAATTAATAAAAAGGAGGAGAAAATGAGTGCGAAAGAACTACGAAATACCGTAACCATGTATCAATGGTTTGTGTTATTTAGCGAACCCTTGTTTTGGGGCCCCATTCTAATTGTTTCATTACAACAATTGGCACATATGCCATTACCCGATATTTTATTTATGGAAGCAGCGGTTATTATAATCTGCGTGTTACTAGACATACCCTCAGGAGCTTTAGCAGATCTTATAGGAAAAAAGAAAATGCTTATTATGGGACGCATATTATTACTTGCTAGTATAGCGGGCTTTGCCACTATGTCGTCTCCATTTATGGCGTGGGTGTCGGACATTATATGGGCCGTTGGATACTCGTTCCAATCAGGAGCAGATGTGGCATTTATTTATGCCAGCCTAAAAAGCAGGAACTCACACAGATTATTTAAGAAAATAGAAGGGCGCGCTGCCGGATTACGATTTATTCTTATGGCAGTATGTTCTCTTGCGGTGAGTGGGTTGGTGCTGATACATCCAAGATTGCCTATAATTATTTCGGTTATTCCCATGACTATACCATTAATCTTAGCCACCCAATTTCAAGAACCGACAAGCACAGAAACATATAACGCAGCAAAACAATTTCGTTTGATTACTACGGGTATTGTGTCGGTGGTAAAGAATATTAAGATGAGATGGATTGTGGGATTTTCAGCTGGAATTGCGGGAATATCAAAGATATGGTTTTTTACATATAATCCATACTTTGAAAAAGTAGGAATACCCATCGCTTATTACGGATTCATATTCTTTTTGCTTAATTTAGTTGCCTGGTTTTCAAGCTATTACGCTTACTACATAACAAACATTCTCAGTGAAAAAGGTGTAATGGTATATATGGTAGGTTGCATAGCAATCCCCATATTGCTCATGGGCATGTTTCCTATATGGCCCTTTGCCTATTTGGTACTACTCCAAAATTTGGTGAGAGGAATTGTAAAACCATATCTGGGTGATTTTATGAACCGACATGTTTTTTCTGAAGAAACGCGAACAACTATACTTTCAGTACAATCGTCCGCAAGTAACCTGGTATCTATTACTGCGTTATATTGCTTCAGTTTTATAACGCAAAAACTGAATCTATTACCATCGCTTATTATTTTAGGAATAGTGGCGTTGAGTATAGGAAGTTTGGGTATGTGGTACTATCAAAGAATATTTTCACCCCACCCCCGATGATTTCGGGGGTGTATTATAATAGTTTACACATCTTACTCCCCTCGGTTTGATAATCGTCAAACGAAGGGGAGTAAAAATACTAGCGGTGCACGCCAATATAAGGAGCCACGCTCTCCGCGGGAAGTTTATTACGCACTTGTGCTAAGGCGTTAAAAAAATACAAAAAGAAAAATATAACAAACAGAACCAATGCGATTTTTCTAAACATACTTTTCGCTAGAGTTTAACTATCTGGGTTTAATAATAAGATTCAAGATTTTATCCGGAACAAAGATAATACGAATAACTTCCTGATCCAACAGATATTTCTGAAATCCTTCATTGGTACGAGCTAGGGTGAGTACCGTTTCTTTATCTGACCCCGCGGGAACTTCAATAACCGCCCGTTTTTTTCCATTAATTTGACACACAATTGAAACTTGGGAATTTTGTAAATATTGTTTTCGTACAGCTGGCCACGGTTCATTGCTTATATAACCCTTGCAACCAAGTGCCCCTGACCATAACTCTTGTGCCAAGTGAGGAGCAAAAGGAGCAAGTAACTGCACGAAGCCCGCACGCAATTCCGGCTCCACATACGATGCCTCTTCAAACGAACGCAAACAAATCATTAACGCGCTTACCGCAGTATTAAAACTCAATTGGTTAATATCGTCCCCTACTTTTTTAACCGTTTGATAATATGTTTGTTTAACCACTAAAGGAGTTTTGAGTTTTGAACGAGCGGGTTTTTGGATTATAAAAGCTTCTACCCGTTTTAAGAATCGTTCAACCCCCATAATGCCCCCCGGTTGCCACGCGCCCCCCTGTTCATACGGCCCCATAAAACATAAATACAATCGCACCACATCAGCGCCAAATTCATTCACTAAATTGTCGGGGTCAACCACGTTTCCTCGAGACTTTGACATTTTTTGACCATCGGGACCCAAAATAATTCCCTGGTGCCGCAAGCGCGCAAACGGCTCTTTAAATGAAAGATGTTTTGCATCATACAATGCCTTAGTTAAAAACCGGGCATACAATAAATGCATAACCGAATGCTCCGCTCCTCCAATATACATAGAGACCGGTAACCACGACTTCATTTTCTTTTTATCGGCAAAAGTTTTATTGTTATGCGGATCGGTATAACGCAAAAAGTACCACGAGGAGCACATAAACGTATCCATGGTATCAGTTTCACGAACGGCTTTTCCTCCACATCGGGGGCAGGTGGTGTTCACGAATGACTGCGCATGCGCTAAGGGAGATTTCCCTTCTTCGGTAGGTAAATAGTTCTTAACATTTGGAAGGGTAACTGGTAGATCTTTTTCATTCACCGCAATCCACCCGGGGTTTAACAACTCTCCTTTAGAATATAGTTTTGAGCTTTGGGTTTTGGGTTTTGGGTTTTCTATATGCGTTTTACACGCAGCACAGAATACCAGTGGAATAGGCGCTCCCCAATATCTTTGACGAGAGACAAGCCAATCACGAAGTCGGTATTGGGTTTGCTGCTTACCGCCAACAAAATGAGTAATAGCAGTACGCGCTTGTTCACTAGACATACCCGTAAATTTTCCTGAATTAATAAGTGTTCCCTCTCCCCCATAAAATTCATTTGGATTTTTGTGAGAAGTAATAACCGAAACAATAGGCATGTGAAATTTTTTGGCAAATTCAAAATCACGCTCATCATGCGCTGGAACGGCCATGATAGCTCCCGTGCCATAACCCGTTAACACATAGTCGGCAACAAATATGGGAATTTTTTTACCAGTTGCGGGGTTCGTAGCTTCAATTCCTTGTAACAATACTCCAGTTTTTTCTTTTGCTAAATCAGTACGCTGTAGATCTGATTTCTTTCTGGTTTGTACAAGATATGCCTCAACTTCATTCCAATTACGAATAGACTCTTTTAACTCTTGCACGAATGCATGTTCCGGCGCCAGCACTAAGTAGGTACACCCAAATAACGTATCTGCTCTGGTAGTAAACACTTTAATTGGAAATTGGAAATTAGAAATTGAAAATTGAATAACTGCTCCTTCCGACTTACCAATCCAATTCCGTTGCATGATCTTTGTTTTTTCCGGCCAATCCACCATATCAAGATCAGAAATAAGCCGATCCGCATAATCGGTAATTTTTAAAAGCCACTGTTCAATTTCTTTTTGCACTACCTCACTTCCACATCGTTCACATCTTCCGTCTACTACTTGTTCATTTGCGAGTACCGTGTGGCACGAAGGGCACCAATTTGCTGCCGCTTTTTTTCTATAGGCAAGCCCCCGGCGAAATAATTCTAAAAACATCCACTGTGTCCACCGATAATATTCCGGATCAGCAGTAATAAGCATGCGAGACCAATCATATATATTTCCCATGCGTTCCAATTGAGTAACCATGGTACGAATATTTTGATACGTCCACACCCGCGGATGAATACCACGTTTAATAGCCGCGTTTTCGGCAGGAAGTCCAAATGCATCAAATCCAATGGGAGAGAGCACGTTATACCCACGCGCTTTTATATACCTAGCATACACATCGGCAGGAGCAAAATTATACCAGTGTCCAATGTGCAAGTTTCCGGATGGATACGGAAACATGACTAAATGATAAAAATTTTTCTTACCCGCAACCGTGTCTTTGGCAGAATATACACCTTTCTTTTTCCACTCACTCTGCCACTTTTTTTCTATGCGTAATTGATTATTTTTTTTCATGCGATGCAAACACTCCGCGGTAATAGCAGATACCCATCAAGGCTCAATACTACTTTCGCTTCAGCGTTACTTTAAACGTAATGGTATTTTGATCAGCTTGTGAAATACTCGTAAGCGGCAAATCAACATCGGTAACCGAAGACAATTGTTCAATTTGTCGTTTAAACGCAATTGCAGAATCCTCGTTATTTGTACGCGCATTAATGGTAATAGTAGAATCTTGCCCCTGTACATAGATTCGTTCAATACGTATCATGGGACCCGCTTGAGCATATAAGTCATTCAAAAATGAACTCCATCGGGTTTGTTGAGCTTGTACTACCAGCGCACGCGCTACCGCATCATTAAAAGAAACTGCCTCTTTTTTTAATTCATTATACCGAACCACACTTGCTGGCGTAACAGAAGACTGTAAATCTTGAGCAATGGAACCAGACACTTGCCCTAAGAAAGTATACACACCCACAAACGCCAACATAAGGGTAAGCCCCACTACCAAAAACATAGTGCGCCATGATGCAATAAATGAAATAACTTGTTCATGTACCAGCATATCTTGTGTACCCTCTGGCGCCAAACTAATAAACGCATCGTTTGCACGAGGAATTAATCCACGCAACGCCGCCCCCACACTCACAAACCACGATTCATCGGCGGGCTGGTGAGCAAGTGATAATGGGTACACCGGAAACGGAAGTTTATTATTCATAGCGCCGATAATACGATCGTTCATAGAACCAGCAATTACATATAACCCAGCAATGGGACTCTGCGATCGGCTAATGAAAAAATTACTCACCTGATGCGCTTCCCGAATAAGTAAGCTAGCAAAATCGTCAAATATAATTTCTTTTGCCGCATGTGTTTCTTTCATAATAGTTTCCCACGAAGAAAACTTATCAAAATACAAATGCCCACGACATGCTACCGCAATCGTAATTCCGTCTCCATTTACGTGTAATAGAATATATGATTTTTCGGGAGAGAATGATCTTTCATTTTTTAACACAAATCGAGTTAACGAAACGGATCGTTGTTCAATAGCAACCACCGAAAAACCCCCCTGTTCCAAACAAAAAATAAACGGATCAATAATTGACTGATCAACAAATGAAGCAATAACCTCGGCATCTGAAGAATCTGGGTGATCCTCCGTTCGCTCCCAGTCAGAATATGATTTCAAAAAATCTATAGGAGAAAGCGTTTGCATATTCAAACGCACCGCCTCACGAAACGCGCTTCCAATTGATTTAGGTAGAGTAAAAACCTGGGTAAATACATTCGCATTAGAAAGCGTAACAATTACCGGAATACTATCTTTCTTGTGCCCATTAATCATTCCGTGCAATTGTTTTAATGAGCGTATGAGTAACTCATTATTTTTTACTTTGCCCTCATATACCACCCCCGCTTCCAAAGAAACGGAAAATTGTTTTGTTTTTTTTGTTTCCGGATGAACCGAAAAAAACAAAACACCCGTATCGGTTATTTCTAACCCGCCCACCTCAACCTGTGGACGAATTACTCGAGCTATTTTTTTGAGAAAAGAAATACTCATACCAAAACCTACATACAGTATACTGAGTTATGGCTATTTTTACAATCAATGAACGCTAATTAGATACCTTAGTAAACGATTGGCTGCTAACCGCTCCCGTGTACCCATCTAGGGTAACAATAGAACGAAATGTTTCGCGTTTAGTAAAGGCGATACCGGTAGCAGTAATAGTATATTGGCTAAATCGCGTATCAATATTCGTACGTACCACACTTACCTGCGTTGAATAACTACCTACCGTGAGCGTATAAGGACTAATAAGAGGTACATAATCTTTGTTTCGAGCAATATGCAACAATACATCATGAATACCAGATTCCGCCGCCGCCGAGGCGCTATACGAAGCCCGCACTCCTATTCCCTGCTCACCAACCAAATACGCAACTTCCATACCCACTAATGCGGTTTCCATAATAACCGTACCAATAACCAGTACCGTAGTAATAGAAACAAGACCCTTACGAACAAGGAGTATAGGATACGGAATATGAAATAATTTTTTTATAGAATGAAATATAGTCATATTATATAAGAATTCTCAATTTTCAGTTACCAATGATCAATAAATTTTCAATAGTATAATTCAAAAATTGATAATTAATACTTAAATGGAAATTGGTAATTGGTAATTGAAAATTAACACTTTACATCACTTGCTCCAATTTACAATCGCATCGGTAACTGTGGGACCGGAATTTCCGTATGGATTTAAAAATAATTTATATCTGAAATATCTAAAATT